>BACX01000109.1 GCA_000333335.1 Sphingomonas-like bacterium B12
AGCGCCGCGCGAGACGCAAATGTGGTTTTGTGAAGTTGCGAATGGCGATTTTGTGAAATAGGTGGAGACATGGCCCGCCCGCCCCGCCCCCTTTATGCTGGCACGCGTGTTCGCGCACTGCGCGGCCGGCTGCGGATGAGCCAGGTGGCGATGGCCGAGCGGCTGGGCATCTCGGTCAGCTATCTGTCGCAGATCGAAACCGACGGGCGCCCTCTCACCGCTGCCGTGTCGCTGGCATTGGCCGCAGCCTTCCCCGCCGACTGGTCCGGCATCGACGAGGACGAGGGTGCGCGCCTGCTCGCCGGCCTCGCCGAAGCCGCTGCCGAAGCACTGCTGCCCGAGCCGCCGCCCGAGCCGGAGATGCTCGCCCGCGCGGTGGAGCAGCAACCCGCCCTCGCCCGCCGCTTCGTCGCGATGCACGCCGCGTGGCGCCGCGCCGAGGACCAGCTCCAGCGCCTCGACGACGCCTATGACACCGGCGCCCCCTCGGGCGGCCGCCTGCCGTGGGACGAGGTGCGCGACTGGTTCCACGATGCCGGCAATTACGTCGACCTGATCGACACCGCCGCAGAGGCGATCGGCGATACGCTGGAGCCCGGCCCGGACACACTCGCCGAACGGCTGCGGGAGCGGCACCGCATCACGCTGCGCGCGCCCAGCACAGAGTCGGCGCCGCTACGCGCATTCGACCCCGCGCATCGCGTCCTGACGCTCGATCCCGCGCAGGCACCCGAAAGCCGATCCTTCCAGCTCGCCCACCAGCTCGCCCGCATCGAACTGGCCGAGGAGATCGGGCAGGTGCTCGCCCGCGCCACCATGCCCTCCGTCGAGGCGACGCGACTGCTATCCATCGGCCTCGCCAATTATGCCGCCGGTGCGATCCTGATGCCCTACGAGGCGTTCCGCTCCGAAGCCCGCCGCCTGCGCCACGACATCGACCGCCTGCGCCGCCGCTTCGCCGTCAGCTTCGAGCAGGCCTGTCACCGCCTCTCCACGCTCCAGCGGCCGGACCAGCGCGGCACGCCGTTCTTCTTCTGCCGCGTCGACATGGCCGGCAACATCACCAAGCGCCATTCCGCCACGCGCCTGCAATTCGCCCGCTTCGGCGGCGCCTGCCCGCTGTGGATCATGCACGAGGCGGTGGCGATCCCCGATCGCATCCTCACCCAGCTCGCCGAGATGCCCGAGGGCACGCGCTACGTCTCCATCGCCAAGGGGACTCTAGAGGATCCCCGGGACCGAGCT
>BACX01000108.1 GCA_000333335.1 Sphingomonas-like bacterium B12
TCGCTTCTGCGGCGTGTCGCGGTCGAATTGTCGCCGTTGCCGGCGGGCGCCGCGCGGATGTCCTTCGTCGCGGAACCCTTGTCCACCACGTTGGTGCCGGGCGAACCGGCTTCCGAACGTATGCCCGCGTCCGGCGCGCCGCCGGCCTTGTCGATCAGGCCCTGCTGGCCCGGCGAGGTCTGCGCCTGGCCGCCGAACATCGCGGCGAGCGCCTGCTGCGAGGGGCTGGCCTCCTGCGGGCGCGGCTCACCCGGACGCGGCGGACGCAGCGCGAAATCGGGCGGGATCACCAGCGGCGGGTTGCGCGTCACCACGAACTCGTTGGGCGCGTTGCGGTTGCCGAAGCCGGTCGCCTTGGTGTGGGCGCAGCCACCCAGCACCGCCGCTCCACCCGCCAGAGCCACCACCGTCGCGATCGTCCTACGCATCAATTCTTCTCCGAAGCGGCGGGCGAGCGCACGAACAAAGCGCGCAGCACCAGCAGCAGAACGCCCACCGTAATAGCGGCATCGGCGACATTGAAAACCAGGAAAGGATGCATGTCGCCGAAATGCAGGTCGAGGAAGTCGGCGACGTAGCCGAGCCTGACCCGATCCGTGATATTGCCGAGCGCGCCGCCGAGCACGAGGCCGAGCGCCGCGGCATCCAGCCGGTTCCGCTCGCGCCACAGCCAAAACACCACGGCGACGGCGATGCCGGCGGTCAGCAGCACCAGCAGCCAGCGTTCCACCGGCCCGTCGGCGGTGAGGAAGCCCATCGAGATGCCGTGATTCTCCACCCAGTAGAAGCGGAAGATCGGCAGCACCTCGATCACGGTGCGCACCGGCAGGTTCACGCCGTGGATGATGATCGCCTTGATGAACTGGTCCAGCGCATAGACCAGCAGGGCGACCGCGAAACCCATGCGGCGGGTGATCTTCAGGTCAGCCATGAACGACGCCCCCTTCGACGACATGGGCGCAACGGTCGCACAGATCGCCGTCTTCCTTCACTTCGGGGAGGTGCCGCCAGCAGCGGCCGCATTTGTGCCAGTCGGTGACGTGGACCACCACCTGGGTGGAATCGGTCGTCTCCAGCTGGACGTCGGACACGATGAACAGCTCGGCGAGCTCGGAGGGCGTCGCGGCGGGCCGCTCGGGCGAACCGATCGCGACCTTCGCCTGCAGCGAGGAACCCAGCTCCTTCGCCTTGCGCATCGGCTCGATCGCGGCCGAGACGGTGAGGCGCAGGTCGCGCAGCTGCTGCCAGTTCTGCGCCAGCCCCTCGTCGATCCACAGCCCCTCGACTTCCGGCCACTCCAGCAGGTGGACGGAGCCGGCATCCGGATAGCGCGTGCCCCACACTTCCTCTGCGGTGAAGCAGAGGATCGGCGCGGCGTAGCGGACGAGCGCATGGAACAGGATGTCGAGCGCGGTGCGGTAGCTGCGGCGCGTCAGGCTCTGCGGCGCGTCGCAGTACAGGCAGTCCTTGCGGATATCGAAGAAGAAAGCCGACAGGTCCGCATTGGCGAAATCGGTGAGGGCGCGCGCGTAGCGGTTGAACTCGAAGGCTTGCGTTGCGGAGCGCAACTCGGCGTCGAGCTTGGCGAGCAGGTGGAGCACGTAGCGCTCCAGCTCGGGCATCTCGTTGACCGCGACGCGCTCCTCCTCCGCGAACCCATCAAGCGCGCCGAGCAGGTAGCGGAAGGTGTTGCGCAGCTTGCGATAGGCGTCGGACGTGCCGGCCAGCACCTCCTTGCCGATGCGGACATCCTCGAAATAATCGGTCGAGGCCACCCACAGGCGCAGGATGTCGGCGCCGCTCTCGTTGATCACCTTGAGCGGATCGACGACGTTGCCGAGGCTCTTGGACATCTTGCGGCCCTGCCCGTCGAGCGCGAAGCCGTGGGTCAGCACCGCGTCATAGGGCGCACGCCCGCGCGTGCCGCAGCTCTCCAGCAGCGAGGACTGGAACCAGCCGCGATGCTGATCGGAGCCTTCCAGATAGAGATCGGCGCGGACATCCTCGCCGTAGCGCGCCTCGATCGTGAAGGCGTGGGTCGAGCCCGAATCGAACCAGACATCGAGGATGTCGGTGACGGGCTGCCACACCTGCGCATCGTGGCCGAACTCGGCGAGCAAAGCGGCATGGTCCATCGTGTACCACACGTCGGCGCCGCCGGCCTTGAAGGCATCGACGATGCGGGCGTTGAGCGCCTTGTCGTCGAGATAGCGGCCGGTCTTGGGATCGACATAGATGGCGATCGGCACGCCCCAGGCGCGCTGGCGCGAGATCACCCAGTCGGGGCGGCCCGCGACCATCGATCCGATGCGGTTGCGGCCCTTGTCCGGCACGAAGCGGGTATGCTCGATCGCATCCAGCGCGAGTTCGCGCAGCGTGGGGGTGTTGGAGCCAGCAAGCCCCTCCCTTTCAAGGGAGGGGAGCGGGTCGCGGCCCTCGATCGCGTCGATCTCCGCCGCGATCGGCTTGTCCATCGCGATGAACCATTGCGGGGTGCACCGGAAGATCACCTTGGCCTTGGAGCGCCACGAATGGGGGTAGGAGTGCACCATGCTCCCCGCCGCCAGCAGCGCGCCCACCTCGCGCAGGTCCGTGCAGATCGGGCCTTCGGGCGCATTGAGCTTGGGGGCGATGACACTGCCCTGTCCGCCCATCCACGCCCAGTCGGCGCGGTAGAAGCCGTTATCCTCCACCGCGAACACCGGATCGATGCCATGCGCCTTGCAGAGCAGGAAATCGTCCTCGCCATGATCCGGCGCCATGTGGACGAGGCCGGTGCCAGCATCGGTGGTGACGAAGTCGCCGGGCAGGAAGGGGCGGGGCTTCGCGAAGAAGCCGCCCTTCGCATGCATCGGATGCCGCGCGACGGTGCCGGCGAGCCGGTCGGCCGATACGACGGTTTCTTCCGTGAGCGTCAGACCGCTACGGCCTTCAAACGCGGCCTTAAGAGCCCGCGAAAGAAGATATCGCCTGCCAGTCTCGTCGGCATAGACCGTATAGGCGGCTTCCAAGGAGTCCGGCGTCGCCCATGCAGGGTTGTATGCAAGCGCCTGATTGACCGGGATCGTCCACGGCGTCGTCGTCCAGACCACTGCGTAAACGCCGACCAGAAAGTCTAGCGGACTCTCGACGATCTCGAACGCCACGTCGATCTGGGTCGAGGTGATGTCCTCATATTCCACCTCGGCCTCGGCGAGCGCGGTCTTCTCGACCGGGCTCCACATCACCGGCTTGGCGCCGCGATAGAGCTGGCCAGTCTCGGCGAACTTGAGCAACTCGCCGGCGATCGCCGCCTCGGCCTCGTACTTCATGGTGAGATAGGGATCGTCCCAGTCCCCCATCACGCCGAGCCGCTTGAACTGGTCGCGCTGCACGTCGACCCACTTCTGGGCGTAGGCGCGGCATTCGGCGCGGAACTGGTCGACGGGCACGTCGTCCTTGTTCTGCTTCTTGGCGCGATACTGTTCCTCGACCTTCCATTCGATCGGCAGGCCGTGGCAGTCCCAGCCCGGAACATAAGGCGCGTCCTTGCCGAGCAAGGACTGGCTGCGGACGATGATGTCCTTCAGCACCTTGTTCATGGCGTGGCCCATGTGGATGTCGCCATTGGCGTAGGGCGGGCCGTCGTGGAGGATCCAGCGCTCGCGCCCGGCGCGCTGCTTGCGAAGCGTGCCGTACAAGTCCTCGGCCTGCCACTTGGCGAGGATCGCGGGCTCCTTGGCCGCCAGCCCCGCTTTCATGGGGAAGTCGGTCTTGGGCAGGAAGACGGTATCGCGCCAGTCGCGCTTCGGATCGGTATCGGACATGTCGGAAGCGGACTTAGAGGGCAGCCGGGTTTCCGGCAGGATATCGCGGGCTTTCGCGCAATCGGCGTCGATCTGGG
>BACX01000107.1 GCA_000333335.1 Sphingomonas-like bacterium B12
GGGGATTGGTCCCCACCGCCTTCACCGCCGCCGCAAGAGCCTTGCCGACCCGTTGGAACACTTGGCGGTAGGTCGCCGCGATCAGCGGCTCGACACCCTCGAAATGGTGCGTGACGAGGCCCCGGCGACACGCCCGCCTCGCCCGCGATGGTGCGCACCGATACGCCGCCCGCGCCATGTCTGGCGAGCGAGCGGGCGGTGGCGTCGATCAGCGCCTGCCGCCGCTCGGCCGGCGCGCGCCGGTAGCTGGGGCGCAGCATCAGTCGGCGGCCAGCGTCGTCAGCAGGCTGTGCCATTGGCGCAGTGCGCCGGGGATCGCATCGACCGGCGAACGTTCGTTCAGGCCGTGGGCGAAATCGTCCGACGGCTTCATGAACGCGCCCGACACGCCGTAGCTCGGGATGCCGACCGCGCGGAAATAGAGGCTGTCGCTGGCGCCCGCCGACATGCTCGGCACGATCTCGACGCCCGGCCGATTCGCCTCCACCGCCTTCTTCACCGCCGCCATGATCCGGGGACTGAGCGGCGAGGCATCGCTGGAGGTCGGGTTGCCGAGCGTGATGAACTTCGCGTCGGGATCGGCCACCACCTTCTTCAGCGTGGCCTCGATCTCGGGGATCTTCACGCCGGGGAAGATGCGGCAGTTGACCGACACGGCGGCGCGCTGCGGCAGCGCGTTCAGCGCGTGCCCGCCCGACAGCATCGTCGCGACGCAGGTGGTGCGCACCTGGCCGACGAATTCGGGATCGGCGGACAACTCGTCGGCGGCCTCGGTGTCCTTGGGGTTGGCGGCGAAGCGCTGCATCGCCTGGCCCAGCGAGCCGGGCGTCCGCTTCGCCATCGAGGAGAGATAGGCGAGGGTCAGTTCGTTGGCTTGCGGCGGGAACTGATAGGCGGAGATCCGGTCGATCGCCTTCGCCACGCGGTAGATCGGATTGTCCGCCACCTTGCCGGGGCGGCTGGAATGGCCGCCGGCGCTGGTGAAGGCGATCTCGAAATCGGCATAGGTCTTTTCGCCCGCCTGCAGCCCGTAGAGCACCGGCTTGCCATTCCCGTCCAGCGTGCCGCCACCGCCGTCGCCGTTGAGCACGATATCGGCGCCCTTCAGCTTCTTGGCCAGCGCCTGCGCGGTGTGCATGTCGGTCTCCTCGTCGCCGGACAGCGCGAGGATGATGGTACGCTTCGGCCTGAAGCCCTGCTGCTTCATGGTGGTGAGCGCGGTGATCACCACCGAGACGTCGAACTTGTCGTCGATCGCGCCGCGACCGTAGGTGTAGCCGTTCTCGACCACCGCCTTGAACGGGCTGCGCGTCCAGTCCTTCGGATCGGCGGCCACCACGTCCATATGATCCGAGATGACGATCGGCTTGAGCGACGGGTCGCTGCCCTTCCACTTCGCCTCCAGCGTGCCGGTCTCGCCGATCGGCGTGAAGACGACGTCGGACGGCGCGAACCCGCCCTTCACCAGCACGCCCTTCAGATAGGCGGCATAGACAGGCACCTGGTGATGGCCCTCGACCGTCTGGAACCCGATCGACGCCTTGAGCAGATCGAGCGCGCGGCCCGCCTCGTCCGGCTGGGGGGCGGCCGCTGCGGCACTGCCCGAGATCGCTGCCATCGCCGCCAGGGCCATCCCGAAACGCACCATATACCCCCTGAATTTTCGCCGGTTTCCGCCAACCGTATCGCCGCGCGACCGCCAGTCAACCGAACGGCGCGGCGTGCATGAACAAAAGGTCATGTCATCCCCATGGCAGGGCAAGTGGTCGCGCCCGAAAAGACCGGCATGGCAGCGTATCGTCACGCCATGGATCAGCGCGGGGGAAACTGGCTTGCGATCGGCATAGGTGCCGTCGTGGCGGCGTTGCTGCTCGTCATCGTCCTGGCCGAGCGCGGCACCTTCCGCCTGCGCGACGGCGCCGTCGCGTCCGCGCTGCCCGGCGTCACGCTCGACAACAGCGACGATCACCTGCCCGTCGTCACCAGCGTCCGCTCCGACGGCGAGGCCGAGCGCGTCGGCATCCGCGCCGGCGACGAGATCGAGGCGGTGGACGGCCACCCTGTCCGCGACGTGGCCGGATTGCGCTCCGCCTTGCTCTCCGATCGCGACGACAAGCTCGCCCTTCATATCAGGCGGGGAGATACGCTATGGACTGTCGCTCTCGATCGCAGCGAACCTGCGATCGGCAACGCGGTGGCGGTGGAAAACAAGAATGGCCCAGAAAATCCTGCTGATTGAAGACGACAGGCAGACGGCTACCTACATCGTCAAGGGACTCGGCGAGGAAGGCATGACGGTCGATCATGCCGACAATGGCCGCGACGGCCTCTTCCACGCGACCGATGGCGGCTATGACGCGATCATCCTCGATCGGATGCTGCCCGGCATGGACGGCATGGCGGTGCTGGGTGCCTTGCGCGCGGGCGGCATCCACACGCCGGTGCTGATGCTCTCGGCACTCGGCGCGGTGGACGATCGCGTCGCCGGCCTCACCGCCGGATCGGATGACTATCTCACCAAGCCCTTCGCCTTCGCTGAGTTGCTGGCCCGGCTGAAGCTGATGCTCCGGCGCGGCGGATCGGGCACGCAGGCGGTGACCAAGCTCGCCTGCGGCGATCTCGACATGGATCTGCTCAGCCGCAAGGTGAAGCGGGGAACACGCGCCATCGACCTGCAGCCGCGCGAATTCCGCCTGCTCGAATACCTCCTGCGCCACAAGGAGCAGGTGGTGACGCGCACCATGCTGCTGGAAGGCGTGTGGGACTATCATTTCGATCCCGGCACCAACGTGATCGACGTCCACGTCAGCCGCCTGCGTCGCAAGATCGACGATGGCGAAGAGGTGCCGTTGATCCACACGGTGCGCGGCGCCGGTTATCGCCTCGGGCTGGAGGGCTGAGGCGCGCGCGATGCGCATCCCCACCTTCCTGCGATCCTCCACCACGCGCTTCTTCGCGTTGGTGTTCGTGTTGCAGCTCATCTCGAGCACGGCGCTGCTGCTCTACGTCCGGCACATCATCGCCGACGAGTTGGAGCGCACGTCGCGCACGCTCGTCACCGAGCTGCACGACGATCTGGTGGCGGACTACAAGCAGGAGGGGCTGCCGGGCCTGCGCACCCTGATCTCCGAACGGCTGACCGGCATCCGCGCGCGCGATGCCGCCGTGCTGCTCGACGATCCCAACGGCAACCAGCTCGCCGGCAACATCGCGGACTGGCCGCCGACCGTCTCGTTCGATTCTGGCTGGCAGGTGGTGACGCTCTACCGCATGGGCCGCGACAAGCCCGAGCCGATGGGGATCATCGCCTCCAAGCTGCCCGACGGCACCCATCTGCTCGTCGGCCATGTCATCGAGGGCGATCTGCGCGTCCGGCGGTTGACCGGCGAGGCGATGGCGGCGGCGTTGCTGCTCGCGGTGCCGCTGGCGCTGCTCGGCGCGATCGTGGCGACCCGGGTGATCACCGGACGGGTCGAGCGCATCGCCGAGACGGCGCGGCGCGTCGGCATGGGCGATCTGTCTCTCCGCGTGCCGCACGAGGCGGGGATGAAGGACGCGTTCAGCGATCTCGCCGCCTCGATCAACCTCATGCTGGGCCGGATCGAGGCCCTGGTCGGCGAGTTGCGCGTGGTGACCGACAGCCTCGCCCACGACCTGCGCTCCCCCCTCACCCGGCTGAGCGCGACGATCGAGCGGGCGATGCGCGAGACCGGCGACGAGGCGGCGCTCGGCGCGCTGGAACGGGTCGGCTTCGAGGCCGAGACCTTGCTGGGCATGCTCTCCACCGCGCTACAGATCAGCCGGGCCGAGGCCGGCATCGGCCGCGACCGCTTCGTCGATACCGACATCGGCCAGATGATCGAGGATCTGGCCGAGGTCTACGGCCCGCTCGCGGAGGAACGCGGCTTCACCCTCTCGGCCGAAGGGGGGGGCCGCGCGGTGGTGCATCGCGAGCTGGTCGGCCAGGCGCTCGCCAACCTCGTCGACAACGCGATGAAATACGGGCGGCCGGACGGGACGATCCGCCTCTCGGTGCACCGTGCGGACGACATCGTCACGCTGGCGGTGGACGATGATGGCCCCGGCATCGCCGAGGACCGCCGCGCCGAGGCGCTGCGCCGCTTCGGTCGCCTCGATCCCGCCCGCAGCGCCGGCGGCGCCGGCCTGGGCCTGGCGCTGGCGGCAGCGGTGGCACGCCTCCACGGCGGCGCGATCACGCTGGGCGACAACGCGCCGGGGCTTTCGGTGCGGCTGGAGCTGCCGGTGGCGGGGGACTAGCGGCGGAGATTGCTGACCGTCGTCGCGAGGTGCGAAACGCGCCTTGGCGCCCCACCCGTCACCGCATCTGGATTGCTTCGCTACGCTCGCAATAACGGGAAATGGTGGAGAGCCGACAGACAGGTCTCGGTGCGGAAGGAGCTACAGCTGCCATCCCGAAAACAATCGAGAAATGGGAAAGCCTCCTCTTCCCAAAATCGTCATTTCAGGATTGTGGAACGTTCTGAACAGCATAGCGCACCCGTGCCTTTGGCAGCAGAAGCTTGGGCGCAGGCTTGCCATGCGTCACCAACACCTGATCGACCGGGATCGCATACTCACCTTCCGAGGCGATAAACGCCTGCACAAGCCGCGTGCCGGACGATGGCAGGAGCGTGGTCGGGACGGAGGCAGGGTGCCGAGCCATACCGGCCAGCCAATCCGGTCGTCCTTCGGTCATGCGAGCGGGCGGATGGACGACTTGCAGGTCAACCGATCCGGCGAGTAGCCCGACTGTTACCGGCTTGCCCTGCCTTGTCAGCACGACGGATTGGCGAGCGGCCTTCGGTGCGGCGATCTTGTAAAGGTCTACATCGGGCCGGTTCATGGGAACCGGCGAAAGTCCGGCCTGATCGATCGTCAGCGGATCGATCCCCGTCGCACGCTTGAGAAGACCCGCCATCATGGGTAGCGTTCCGCCCTCGGCAGCGATCGGACGCTCCGCTGCGTGATGTTCGCCAGCGTATATCAGGATTTTGGCGTCGGGAAATGCCCGAACGGCGCGAGTGACGATGTTGTCGGCCTGATCCTGCTCACGCTGCTCCTGCGCGACCTTGGCGTCCTTCGAATAATCGGTCCTTATTTTCTCGTAGGTGACGGGCCGATATCCCAAGGCGAGGGACTGCCTGATGAAATCGGCGAACACAGGATCATCGAGGTAGTAGCCGCTCGATTGGCGCGGATAACCATCGGCCGTGAGCTGCGCCATTTTCTGACTCGCGTCATCCTCGTCGGCCGCGCGCTTCAAGGCTTCTACGGCCAGAACGGTATAGCCCAGCGGACGAAGCGCGCGGGCGACCTCCAGGCCAAAAGCCCTGCCCCGTGGATCAAGGTGGTTCTCATCGAGGATGACGATGCGGGTATGGCGGGCGTATCGGACGATTTCTCGGATAGCAGGTTCGGCACGAGATGAGCGAAGCTCCGCGATCTGCCCTTCCGGAACATGGAAATCAGGGCCTTTAGCGGTGTTGAACGTGGGAACGCCTGTCATCGTGGACATGACTTGCGCCCATTGATCGACGACATCGGGGTCAGCGGTTTCCTCCACGCGCCCGATCCCAAGTTTCCGAAGAAGACCATAAGAGGCGTCGATATAGCGCCCGTGGGATGCGTCACTGATCGACTGCTTGTAGGCGTCCAACAGCCGGTTGTTATCGAACTGCTTTATGGGTGGGGTGGGGACAGACTGTGGAGGGCCGGATGCCATCGTACTTGCCGGTGAGGCGAGAACGCTTAACGCAACGGCGATGATCGGGCGACGACGCATCTCGACTCTCCACAGTACGATTCGTACTATTATTGACGTTTAGGAGAATGGCAATGGGCGTCGAGATGCGTGGTCTCACCGAGCTTGAAGGCGCGATCCTATCCGAGATCGAGCATCGCGGGCACCGGACCGCGTTTCAGGTGCGCCGGGCCTTTTCCGAATCCTTTTCGCTCGAATGGAGGGGAAGCGCCGGCGCGGTCTATCCCGCCGTCAGGCGACTCGAACGGGAGGGACTGCTCTCGGCATCGGAGCCAGCGGGAGGTCGCAAAACCCGAACCCTGGCGCTGACGGCGAACGGGCGGGAGGCATTGATAAAATGGGCTCGCGACCCTTTGCTGTCATCCAGCAGCGGCGTGGACCCTTTCCGTCTGCGCGCCGGCATCTGGTCGTTGCTGCCCGATCCGGAGAGGATCGCGCTGTTTTCCGACGTTGAAAGGCATATTAAACAGCAGATCGCCTTGATCGAGGGCCATATGCCGGGCCTCGATCCCGTCGAAGCGATCCGAATTGAGCTAGCACTAGATCATCAGCGCGAGCGCCTGCGACAGATAGAGCGGTGGAGGCGATAGACCGTCCATTCCCGAAAACGACCGCCCAACGAGAAGCCGGACCGGATCAGCCTTTCCGTCCCGATCTCCGACCTGCTGTCCCAAAACCTGTCCCCAAATGTATTTCCTGAAACTGCCCGTTGGCGATCGAGAGACGGGACTGCTGCAAGTGCCAGAACCGACCGGTTTCGGGAAGCTGTCGCCACCAGCTAAACGGCAGACAATGGGGCGATAGCCGCCCGACGTTACCGTATCTTTTGGCTTTCGGTTTCGCCTGTCAGCGAGATGATTTTTCCCGCGCCGAAACGTGCTTCCAGCCGCCGCTTCGCCTGATCGAGACTGGCAGCCTCGACGGAGGCCCGCTCGTGGACGCCATCTGGTCCAGATCGCTCAATGATCGCATGATAGATGCCCATGCCCTCACCATAGCATTGGCATGAAAGACTGCTATCGGGAAAGGTATATTTCGGTCTGAACGTCTGGGACTGGGGCGATAGCCGACCGGCTCTTTTCCCTCCTCGAACCGGCCCGTCGGTTACCTGCCGATATCGCGGTTGGCTGTTGCGATCGGCACGGGAGGCTGGTTACGCGACAGTCCGCTTCATCACCGCGAACACTACGAAGCTCGTCACGATGCTGATCGGGAGCGAGAATGCTGATAACGTCCAGTATCGCGCGGCGATCTGGATGAGACATTAGCGGCGATCAGGATGAGACTCTGAGGCCGTGACGGGATCGAGATTGTCGCGGCGCGACAGGCAATGCAAGCTGAGATTGGAGTTGATCGCCGCTCCGCGACAGGGGTGTCTCAGGTTGATTGTCGCTGGAGAGCGGCACGGCGTCTGTAGCTCTCGACGTTCATCTCGAAGATGGTGGCGTGGTGGACGAGGCGATCGACCGCCGCGAGCGTCATGGCGGGGTCCGGGAAGACCCTGGACCAGTCGCCGAAGGGTTGGTTGGCGGTGATGAGGGTTGATCGGCGTTCGTAGCGTGCGCTGATCAGCTCGAAGAGGACGGACGTTTCGGCCTGGTCCTTGGTAACGTAGGCGAGGTCGTCGAGCACCAGCAGGTGATATTTGTCGAGCTTGGCGATCGCACTTTCGAGGGCAAGTTCGCGGCGCGCGACCTGAAGTTTCTGGACGAGATCCGAGGTGCGGGTGAACAGGACGCGCCAGCCTGCTTCGATGAGCGCCATGCCGATCGCAGCGGCAAGGTGGCTCTTCCCGCCGCCGGGTCCGCCGATCATGATGAGATTGGCGCCTTCT
>BACX01000106.1 GCA_000333335.1 Sphingomonas-like bacterium B12
GCCGGCCGCCCTGATCCTGCCCGCCCGGTGCGACGCCCCCCTTATAGCCCGGCGCCCCCGGATCGTAATTTCCGATGAAGGTCCGCGTACCGGGGATGTTGTCGATATAGCCGGCGTCATGTTCGTAGAAGCCGACGATGCGTACCGCCATGCGATCGTTGATCGGGGCGTTGACGAAGCCCTCGACCTTGCCGCCCTGGCTGCCGTGCGCGACGGTGTTCCCCTCGACGTCGATCGCGCCGTAGAATTTGGAGGCGTCGGGCTTGTTGGTGATCAGGCGGATGGTGCCAGATTCCGACGATGCACCGTACAGCGTGCCCTGCGGCCCCGACAGCGCCTCGATACGCGCCATGTCGTAGATATGGACGTCCAGCGTGCCGCCGATCGTGGTGATCGGCTGCTCATCCAGATAGGTGCCGACCGACGGCAGCGATCCGGAATGGTTGCCGTCGCCGCCCGATGCGACGCCGCGGATATAGACGGTGGTGACACCCGGCTGGCTGGTCTGGAAGGTGACGCTGGGCAGCGACTTGGTGTAATCGTTGAAGTTGGCGATGTTCAGCTGGTCCAGCTTCTCGGCGGTGATCGCCTGGATGCTGATCGGCACCTTCTGGATATTCTCGGAGCGCTTCTGCGCGGTCACGATGATCTCGCCATTCTCCGGCGGCAGGGGTGCCGCGGCGGGCGTCGGCGCGGTCTGCGCGGCAACCGGCGCCGAAAGCGCCGCCAGAGCGGTGGACGCAAGAAGCAGAGCCGGAACCGGCTTACGAATGAACATTGCGGGTGCCCCTTTTTATATATCTTTTGAAAAGCTGTTACTCGAACGAAACAGTGTCAAGCGGCCCTTCGGTTCCTCATTATATTGCGCTGCCGCATGGCAAATTTGTCACGCCGCAGGCACGTCCGGATAGGCATCGAGCACCGGGCCGAGCGCTTCCCTGAGCGGCCCGAGCCAGCGATCGAAGCGCTTCCACTGCTCCATGCCCTCGCGGAAGATCGGCTGGCGCACCTGCTCGGACGAGGCGGTGCGCACCGCGCGCTGCGTCTCGTGGAAGCGCAGGCACGCCTCCTCGAACGGCAGGCCGAGCGCTGCGAGCAGGGCACGCGTCTCGCCCTCCTGATCCTCGACCATCCGCTCGTAGAAGACGCGGTGCACAGCACCGGGCGCCACGCGATCGAGATGCGCCATCCAGCGCACGTAATCGCGGTAATAATGGCCGATGTCGGCGAGGTCGTAGGTGAAAGCCTGCCCGCGCGCGAAATGCTGCTTGAAGTTGGACAGGCAGCAGCCGAGCGGATGGCGCCGGGCATCGACGATCTTCGCGTTGGGCAGGATCAGCTTGATGAAGCCGGTGTGCGCCCAGTTGTTCGGCATCTTGTCGATGAAGAAGGGGCGCGCCGTCTTGCGCTGGATGCGAGTGCGATCGAGATAGGCCTCGCCCAGCGCGCGCACCGCCGCGCGATCGAGGCCGCCGACCTTGGCGGGGCCGACCTCCATCACCAAGGCGGCGATGTCGGGCAGCTCGCTGGTCCCTTCCACCTGGCTGTGGCTAGCGAGGATCTGCTCGATCAGCGTCGAACCCGATCGCGGCAGGGAGACCACGAAGATCGGATCGACGGCGGGGCAGCCCCAGCCTTGGCGCTCGGCGAAGAAGTCCGGCGTGTAGATCGCCTCGGCGCGGGCGACCGCGCGGGTCAGTTCGGCGGCATCATAGTCGATCGCCGCGCGCCGGCCGCGATTGCCCTCGACATAATGGGCGAACGACGCCTCGGCATCCCCGGCATCCTCCTCCGCCTTGCCGAGCGCGAATTCGAGGTGGAAGCGATCCTCCCCATCGAGGTCGGGCGCCTCCAGCGCGGCGCGCATCGCCGCGCGATCCCCGTCCGAGAAGCGATAGGTCTTGAGATTGGCGAGGCTCCACCACGCCTCGCCCAGCTCCGGCCGCATCGCGATGGCACGGCGGTAGGCGGCGACGCACTCCTCCTGCTCGCCCAGCGTCTTGAGCATATGGCCCAGGCTCATCCACACCTTGGGCTGATGGGGATAGCCGGCGAGCACGCGCCGGTAGATCGCGATCGCCTGGACGAAATCGCCGGTGCCGCTGAGGATCGCGGCCTTGAGATTGAGGTAGGAGGGGTTGCCGGGATCGGCGGCCAGCAACGGATCGATCGCGACCATTGCCTCCTCGCCCCGCCCCTGCCGGTGGAGCACGAGCGCGTGGTTGTGCCGCGCCGCGACGAAGCCCGGTGCCAGCTCGATCGCCCGCTCCAGCAGGTTTCCGGCGTCGCGATAGCGGCCGAGCCGGCCGGCGATCTCGGCGAGCATCCGGATCGCCGCGACGTCGGTGGGGCGCTGCTTCAGCCGGTCGCGCAGGATCGGCTCGGCGATGTCGAGGCGATTGTCGGACAGCGCGAGCGCCGCCTGCATCAGCGCCGGATCGCTGGTCGACGCGCGCACGCCCGCGAGATAGGCGCGATCGGCGCCCGCCTCGTCCCCGCCCAGCCGCAGCACGTCGGCGAGCGCCGTCCAGCCCTCCGCCATGTCGGGCTTGAGCTCGGTCGCGCGGCGCAGCGCGGCGGTGGCGGCCGCCGCGTCGCCCGCGAGATAATGCGTGAGGCCCAGTTCGAGCGCGGTCGCGGCGGATCGCGGCTGGTCGGCGAACAGCCCGGCCAGCGTCGCGCGCGCCGCATCCAGATCGCCGGAGAGGCGCTGCGCCCGTCCCTTGATCAACAACGCCTGCGGCATGTTCGGCACCGCGCGCAGGATTTCCTCGGCCTGCATCAGCGCGAGATCGGGCCGGCTCGCGGCCATGCGCTCGGCATGAGCCAGGGCCTCGCCGATCGATCCCGTCGCGTGAGAAGCGCTGCTCGCCACAATCCCCCTTCGGCAACGCGCTGGCGCATCGCCGGACACGAATGAACATCCCGCGACGGGGCCGTGTCAACGGCCATGTTGCAGCGCGATGACGATTATCGGACGATCGTGCAACAAGGCGACAGGGATGCGCGACGAACCGTTGCGCCAGCCCTATCCGGCGAGATCGGCGGGCACATCCGGATAGGCATCGACGACCGAGCCGAGCGCCGCGCGCATCGGCCCGAGCCACGGATCGAACCGCCGCCAGCGATCGATCGCATCGGTGGTGATCGGCCGGCGCACCTGCTCCGCGCTCGGCGTGCGAACCGCACGGGGATTCTGCCAGAAGGCCAGGCACGCCGGCTCGAACCGCAGGCCGAGACGGGCGAGCAGAGCGCGCACCTCGGCCTCCGGATCCGCCACCAGCCGCTCGTAGACCAGGCGGTGGACATGGCCCGGCATCACCCGGTCCACATGGGCCATCGCGCCCACATAATCGCGGTAGAAACGGCCGAGATCGGCGAGATCGTAGCTGAACGCCTGGCCCGCCGCGAAATTCTGCGTGAAGCAGGACCAGCCGCAGGCCAGCGGGTGACGGCGCACATCGACGATCCGCGCATTGGGCAGGATCAGCCGGATCAGCCCGACATGCATCCAGTTGTTGGGCATCTTGTCGACGAAGAACGGCCTTCCCAGGCGCCGCTGCTCGCGCGTGCGATCGAGATAGGCCTCGCCCAACAGACGACGATCCGCCGGCAGGAGATCGGCGAGCATCTCGGGATAGCAAGCGGGATCGCGGCCTGCGAGATTGACGGCGATCGCCATCAGATCGGGCAGTTCGCCCAGCCCCTCAACCTCGGAATGGCTGGCGAGGATCTGTTCGACCAGCGTCGATCCCGATCGCGGCAGGCCGACGACGAAGATCGGATCGGGGGCGAGGCAGCCCCCTTCTCCGCGCGCCGCGATCAGCGCGGGCCTGAACACCGCCGCCTCCCGCGCGCATTGCGCCTGCGTGGCGGCCGCATCGTAGGGCGTCTGGGCGCGGCGGATGCGGTTCGCCTCGGCATAAGCGGCGAAGGCGCCGGCATCCTCGCCCGCATCGGCCAGCGCTTTGCCGAGCGCGAAGTGCAGGTGCGCGCGATCGGTGGGATCGGCCGCCGTCTCCAGCGCGTCGCCCATCGCGGCGATGTCCTGCGCGGAGAAACGCTGCGTCTTGAGGTTGGCGAGGCTCCACCACGCCACGCCGAGATCCGGCCGGGCGACGAGCGCGGAGCGATAGGCCGCGACCGCGCCCTCGATCCGGCCAAGATGCATCCGCACGTTGCCGAGCGCGATCCAAGCCGCGGTCTCGCCCGGATGCCCCGCCAGCATCGCGGAGAGCGCCTCGTCCGCGGTCGCGAGATCGCCGCGCTCGATCAGGGTTCCGGCCCGCAGCAGCACCAGCGCCGGCTCGTCCGGATGCGCGGCGAGCAGGGGCGCAAGCTGCTCCAGCGCCTCGTCGAGATGCCGCCCGCGCACCAGCAGGCGGACCAGCGCCTCCCGCGCGGCACCGAAATCGGGCACCAGATCGAGCGCGCGGCCCAGCATCCGCAGCGCATCCTCGCTCCGCCCCGCGCCGGCCAGCAGTTCGGCCATGAGGTGGAGCGCCGCGACATCGGTCGGCCGTTCGCGCAATCGCTCGCGCAACGCCCGCTCGGCCTGCGCCGGCCGCCCGTCGAGCCATGCCGCCGCCGCCGTGGCCAGCAGGGCATCGTCGCCGCCGGCCAGTCGCCGGATCGCCGCCGCCGAGCCGACCCAGCCGGTCATGCCAGCAAGGCGTCGATCCAGCGCCGCGCCAGCGCCGCCGTCTCTTCCGCCGAGAAGACGCTTCGGTCGAGGCAAAGCTCCAACCACAGCCCGTCGACCAGTGCGGTGATCGCCACCGCCTCAGCCGATGATCGCCTTGCCG
>BACX01000105.1 GCA_000333335.1 Sphingomonas-like bacterium B12
GGCTGTCCAGCTCCTTCAGTTCGGGATCAGCTCGTTGAGCGCGATCGGATCGACCACCGCGCCGGACAGGATGTGCGCGCCGATCTCGGAGCCTTTCTCCAGCACGCAGACCGAAAGTTCGCGGCCCTCGGCCTCCGCGAGCTGCTTCAACCGGATCGCCGCCGACAGCCCCGCGGGGCCACCGCCCACGATGACGACGTCATATTCCATCGATTCGCGATCCGACATGCTCACTCCTTCCGCGCGCCAACCCCTACGGAATCCGCACAAATCTGCGGATCGGCGCAATCCCCTAACGCTCTGACCTCTCCCCGCGTTTCCCGAGATTGACCTCCACGTCAACCGCAAGGCATGGGAGGCACATGCTTAATGGGGGGCAGCATCGCTTTCGGGACGTGATCGCCAGCGCGATCGGCTGGTGGGCCGAGGCGGGGCTGGACACGATCGCCGACGAACAGCCGCGCGACTGGCTGGCGGCACCGGCCAGGGTGGCGCGGCCGGCGGAAGGCCCGGCTCCGGCGGTTTCGACACCAGCCGCTGCGGTTCCAGCCGCCGTGATCCCAGACAACCTCGACGCCCTTCGCACGTTGCTCGCCACCGGCGACTATGCGCCCCAGTCCGCTCCGCCAAGCCGCCGCATCGCGCCATCCGGCACGCCCGGCGCAGCGCTGATGATCGTCGCAGACATACCCGATGCGGACGATGCCGCCGCGCTCTTCACCGGGGAGACCGGCCGGTTGTTCGATGCGATGTTGGCCGCGATAGGCGTCGACCGGGAGCGTATCTATCTCGCCCCTTTCTCGCCCGCCCGCTCCGCCGGCCGCATCGCGCCCGATCAGGGCGAGGCGCTCGCCGCGCTGATGCGCCGCCATGTCTCGCTGGTCAGCCCAAAGGCGCTGATGGTCTTCGGCGACGAGCCGGCACGCTGGCTGTTCGGGCCGGAAGCTCTCCAAAATCGCGGTGGTTTACGCGAGTTTAACCATGATGGCGGCACGGTGCCCGCCATCGCAACCTTTCACCCGCGCCACCTGCGCCGGATGCCCGCCCTGAAGGCGAGCGCCTGGGCGGACATGCGCCTGCTGCTTGGAGTTATCGGCTCGTGACGTTCCGCTCTTGCGCCGGGCG
>BACX01000104.1 GCA_000333335.1 Sphingomonas-like bacterium B12
CCGGCGGCAGCGACTTGTCGGCGTCGAGCGCTTGCGCGCCCCGCAGCGCCAGATCCATGTCGCCCGCCGCCACCGCCTGCGATGGGCCCGGAGCGCGAGCATCTGTTCGCCCGGATTCTGCGCCGCCGCCGCCGCATAGCCGTTGGCCGCGACGGAAAGCTCGCCCAGATCGTCGGCGGCACGGGCGCGGACGTAATCCACCACCGGGTCGGTCTTCGCTGCGCGCCTGGGATTGTCGGCCGTCGCGGGGGTCATGGCCGTCGCCGCCATCAGGGCGGCGAGGAGAAACGGGCGGGAGAAATTCATCGATATCATGCTCGGCAATACGGGTGACGCCCCGCCCGAACCTTTGTCGATCCGGCCGCCCGTGGCAAGCGCCGCTTTCGCCGCACCGGCAAATGCCGGAGCGGCGAAAACGGACTTACATGTTCGGATAGTTCGGGCCGCCGCCGCCCTCCGGCACCACCCAGTTGATGTTCTGGGTCGGATCCTTGATGTCGCAGGTCTTGCAGTGGACGCAGTTCTGCGCGTTGATCTGGAGGCGCGGCTCCCCCTCGTCGCGCCCCACGATCTCGTAGACGCCGGCGGGGCAGTAACGCTGCTCGGGCGCCTCGAACTCCTTGAGGTTCACCTCGATCGGCACCGAGGCGTTCTTGAGCGTCAGGTGGACCGGCTGATCCTCCTCATGGTTCACGCCCGAGATGAACACCGAGGACAGGCGATCGAAGCTGATCACGCCATCGGGCTTGGGATAGTCGATCTTCCGGCACTGGTTAGCCTTCCAGAGCGACTCCGCATCGGTGTGCTTGTGCTTGAGCGTGAACGGCAGGCCGATCTTGAGATAGCGCATCCACAGGTCGAGACCCGAGACGAGCGTGCCGACCGTGCCGCCGAACTTGGCGACCGCCGGCTCCGCATTGCGGACCATCTTGAGTTCCTTCGCCACCCAGCTGGCGTTCAGTGCATCCGGGTAGCTCGCCAGCTCGTCCTGCTTGCGATCGGCCTTGAGCGCATCGAACGCGGCCTCCGCGGCGAGCATCCCGCTCTTCATCGCGGTGTGGCTGCCCTTGATGCGCGGCACGTTGACGAAGCCCGCCGAGCAGCCGATCAGCGCGCCGCCAGGGAAGGTGAGCTTCGGCACCGACTGCCAGCCGCCCTCGTTGATCGCGCGCGCACCGTAGGAGACGCGGCGGCCGCCTTCGAGGATCGCCTTGATCTCGGGATGCTGCTTCCAGCGCTGGAATTCCTCGAAGGGCGACAGCCAAGGATTCTTGTAGTCGAGCGCCACCACGAAGCCGAGCGCGACCTGGTTGTTCGCCTGGTGATAGAGGAAGCCGCCACCCCACGCATCGTCGAGCGGCCAGCCCTGGGTGTGGATCACGCGGCCCGGCACGTGCTTGGCAGGATCGATATCCCACAATTCCTTGAGGCCGATGCCGTAGACCTGCGGATCGCAATCGCGCTCCAGATCGAACAGGCGCTTCAGCTCCTTGGTGAGATGCCCACGCGCGCCCTCCGCGAAAGAGGTGTATTTGCCGTGCAGCTCCATGCCGGGCTGATAGTCGCCCTTGTGCTCGCCGGTGCGAGAGATGCCCATGTCGCCGGTGGCGACGCCCTT
>BACX01000103.1 GCA_000333335.1 Sphingomonas-like bacterium B12
TTTGCTGGCGGGCGCCTTGCTCGTCACGGCCTGCAACACCGTTCACGGCGTGGGGCAGGATGCGAAATCCGTCGGCCGCGTCTTCTCGCACGACCCGGACGGGAACCGACAGCAGCGTTAGCGCCGGAAGCTCGCCGCCAGTTCGACATGGGTCGACCAGCGGAACTGGCCGACCGGCCTGATCCATTCCAGCCGCCAGCCGCCATCCACCAGCATCTTCGCATCGCGGGCGAAGGTGGCGGGGTTGCACGACACGTAGGCGATGCGCGGCAGCTCCGCTTTCGCGAGTTCGGCCGCCTGTTCTTTGGCACCGGCGCGCGGCGGATCCAGAACAACCGCGCCGAAGCGCGACAATTCGGCGGCCGTATAGGGCCGCCGGAACAGGTCACGATGATCGGTGACGACGGGGCGGCCTGCCTGCGCAGCCGCCGCCTTGAGCGAAAGGATCGCGTCGCGCGCACCCTCCGCTGCAAGCACTTTCGCCGACGTGGACAGCGGCAGCGCGAAAGTGCCGAGACCCGAGAAGAGATCGGCCACCACCTTCACCTCGCCGACGATCTCGCGGACCGATCCGAGCAGCGCCGCCTCGCCGTCCGGTGTCGCCTGCAGGAAGCCGCCCGCCGGCAACCCCACCGCCACGCCGCCGAGCGTCACCGTGGCGGGGCGCGGCTCCCAGCGCGCCTCGGCGCCATAGCCGCCGTCCGTGGAGACGCGGGCGAGACTATGCGTCTGGGCGAAATCATTGATCGCCTCGATCGCGACAAGCCCATCCGGATCGATGCCGGTCAGCAGGAGGTCGATGCCCTGATCGACGAGGGCCAGTTCGACGCCGCAGCCTCGCTTGTCGGCGAGCAGGATCGCCAGCAGCCCGCGCAGCGGCGCCAGCAGCGCGAACAGCTCCGGCAGCAGGATCCAGCATTCCGCCAGATCGATGATTTTCCTGCTCTGCCCCTCGTTGAAGCCGAGGAGGATCTTGCGCCCGATCCGCTCCGCGCGCAGCGAGGCCCGGCGGCGGGTGCGCGACGGCGAGAGGTGCGGGCGTCCGATCTCCGCCGTCAGCCCCTGCTGCCCCAGCGCTGCGGCAACGCGGTCGACGAGATAGTCGGCATAGGCCGCGTCATCGACGTGCTGGAGCGTACAGCCCCCGCATGTCGGGAAATGGCGGCAGGGCGGCGTCGGATGGTGCGGTCCGGGCTGGACGGTGCCGTCAGCCAAAACAGTATCGCCGGGCGCAGCGAGAGGCACGGTGCGGCCATCGGCAGTCATGCCGTCGCCACGCGCGGCCAGGCGGATGATGGGGGATTCGGTCACAGGCAGGCGGCAATGGCGCCTGGAAGCTTCGCGATCAAGTCGTCCGCGATCAGCGCCGGCCCCGCCCGCCGCCCGGCCTCCGAATGGAGCCACACCGCCGCCTGCGCCGCTGCGAACGGATCGTCCATCTGCGCCAGCATCGTGCCGAGGATGCCGGCGAGGACATCGCCCGTGCCCGCGCTCGCCAGCCAGGCTGGAGCCGGCGCGCCGATCGCGGCACGGCCATCGGGATGCGCGACGACGGTGCAAGCGCCCTTGAGCAGCAGGATCGCGCCCGCCGCCTGTGCCCCGGCCAGCGCCTTGTCGAGCGCAGTACCCTGCGCATCGGGGAAGAGGCGCGCATATTCGCCGCCATGGGGCGTCAGCACCGACGGCGCCGCGCGATCCTTCAGGCGGCCCAGCCCGTCCTTCGCCAGCATCGTCAAGGCATCGGCATCGAGCACCAGCGGCCGGTCGGTGGACAGCGCGAGATCGAGCCGGCGCCGCGCCTCCTCGCCCATGCCGAGGCCCGGCCCGATCACGACCGCACCGATCCGTTTGTCGGTGAGCGCGGCATCATCCCATGCCCGGCGGACCAGCGCGTGTGGCGGCGCCTCGCCCTCCGCGCCGAGCAGTTCAACATAGCCCGCGCCCGCGCGCTGGGCGGATAGCGATGCCAGCAGCGATGCACCCGGCATCGCGCCCGCCGCGACCACCACCTTGCCGCGCGTATACTTATTGGCATCCAGCCCCGGCGCGGCGATCGTGGGGCGTGCGATTTCGATCACCCCGCGCGGCAGATCTCCGAGGCCGATATCGGCGACAACCACATCCCCGCACTCCGCTACAGCCGGCATCAGCCGGTGCGCGCGTTTCAACGCGCCGAGCGCGACCGTCAGGTGTGCGGCCGGAAGCGCGGTGAGCACCGCCCCATCGTCGGTCGCGATGCCGCTCGGCAGATCGACCGCGACACGCGCCGACGCGGCCGCCAGCAATCGCGTGGCGGGCGCCGCGATCTCGTCGGTGAGCGGCCGGGACAGTCCCGTTCCGAACAGCGCGTCGATCGCCAGCGGCGCGGACGCCGCCTCCGCCAGCGACTCCACCGGCCCGCCCCACATATCCCGCGCCTCATGTGCCGCGTCGGTCTTCGGCTCGCCCGAGGCCGCGACGCGCACCGACACGCCGCGCTCACGCAGCCGAGCCGCGATCATATAGCCGTCGCCACCGTTATTGCCGGGGCCACATAGTATGAGGGTCTCGCGCGGGCCGAAGCGATCCCAGGCGATGTCCGCGACCGCGCGGCCCGCCTTCACCATCAGATCGAACACCGGCATCCCGCGCGCGAAAAGCGCATCTTCCGCTGCCTTCGTTTCGGCGGCGGTGAGGATCAGGCGTGCGGTCATTGCGCTCCGGCTGTCTGCCCTTTCACGGTCGCGGGCAAGCGGTAACGATCCTCGCCGACCGTGACCTCGATCGATCCGGGCGAAACCACCTTCACGTTGGCGGCGTCTGCGCCGTCGGCGGCGACCACGCCCCGCCCGTCGGTCGCGACCTGCAGCCTGCGGAAGCCGCCGTCGGGATGGTGCAGGGTCAGCACGATGCCATCCGCCACGGCCGTCCGCTCGACCGTGCAATCGGGCTTGAAGGCTTCCGATCCGCCGAGTGCGCAGGGGATGGTGGCGCCGCCATCGCCGGACACCGCGCCATGGCTACTGGAGGCCGCCTCCTTGTCACAGGCGGCGAGCGGCAGGGTCAGCAGGGCGGCGGCGAGGAAGAGGATGCGCATCCCGCTTTCCTATGCCCGCTGGCGGGCGCCGTCATCCGTCGCGTCGGCGAAACTGTCCCAAGTCGCGCCGATTATCGGCGCCAGCCGTTCCGCCCAGGACGACACGCCGGCATCGTCGCCGATCAGATCCTGCCGCACCTCGATTCCGATATAGGGAAGCCCGGCGTCTTCGGCATGGCGGTTCATCGTCGCGTTGAGCACGCGGCCCGAATAAGGCTGGTTGTCGCCGGTGACGATGCCGGCCCCTTCCAGCAAGGGAATCGCGATCCGCGCGGCGCGCTCGTCCTGATTGTAGAGGATGCCGATCTGCCAGGGGCGCTGCTCTTCTGGCCGCGTCTCCAGCTGCTGCGTGAAGCTGTGCAGGGAGACGATCAGCGCCGGCCGCCCCCGCCCGATCGCCGCTGCGACAGCGTCATGATAGGGCCGGAAGATACGGGCCAGGCGCGCCTCGCGCCCGGCCGCATCCAGATGGTTGCCCGGAATGTCGATGCCGTCGCTGGAGAGCGGAATGAGGCCCGGCGCATCCTCCTCGCGATTGCAATCGCAGACCAGGCGCGACACACCGCCGAGCACGGCATCGCAGCCGAGCCGATCGCACAAGGCCTGCGCCAGCGGCGCCACGCCGATATCCACCGCGACGTGGCGGGTCAGCACATCGGCCGGGATGCCGAGATCGATATCGTCGGGCACGCGCGCGGACGCATGGTCGGCGACGATCAGGATGCCGCCCTGCCCCCTATCTGCGCCGATCGTCTGCCAGGCTTCCACCCCTTCTCCACTCATCCGGCGAAGTCGGGCTTGCGACCGGAGCGGAACGCCTTCCAGCCTTCCTGAAAGTCGGCGGAGGCGAAGGCGTCGTCGAAGCGCTTGTCGACGCCGAAGCGCCCGGCCAACGTCGCCTTGAGCGCATAGAGGCTATAGGGCGCGTTGCCGGCGATGCTGTCGACCACGTCGCACCCGGTCGCCGCCTGCGGACAGACCATCTCGACCAGCCCGATGCGATGCGCTTCTCCGGCATCGATGAAGGCGGCGGTGAACAGGAGCCGCGCCGCCTGCCCCGGCCCGACAAGTTCGGCCAGCCGCATCAGGTCCGGCTGCGGATAGGAGATGCCGAACCGCGCGGGCGTGATCGCGTAGCTCGATTTCGGCCCGGCGATCCGCATGTCACAGGCCATGGCGAGCGAGACACCGGCGCCGAAGCAGCCGCCCTCCACGATTGCCAGCGTGGGCTTGTTGATGGCGCGGATGCGCGACAGCGCGCTCGTCATCGCGCCGCGGAAAATGTGGCGCTTCTTCACGTCGTCGATCAGCGCCGGCATTTCGGAGAGGTCGGCGCCGGCGCAGAAGCTGACCGGATCGGCCGAGGTGATGATCACCAGCCGCGCATCGGAGGCGGCGGCCTCGGTCACCGTCTTTTCGAGCGCGCTCCACTGCGCGATCGGGATCGCGTTGCGCTTCTCGCCGCGATCAATGACGACCCGTGCGACGGGCCCTTCCAGTTCGAGCCTGAACATCGACATCGGCCTTCTCCTTCCCCCAGGGGCAACTCCGCAGCGTGGTTCGGGTTGCATCCTGCAACCTGAACGGCCGCCTTGTCACCTCTCAGTAAGGCTCGTCGCCTCACCGCAAGAAGGTTGCCAGAAACCACCAATCGGGGAAACGATTCTCTATCACCTCATGGGCACCGTCCCGCTCTTCGGCTGTGCCGAAAAGGGCGAAACAGGTAGCACCCGAGCCGGACATGCGCCCGAGGCGGACGCCCGGCGCGGCGACCAGCGCCTCGATCACGTCGCCGATCACCGGCTGCATCGCGCGGGCGGGTGGTTCCAGATCGTTGCGGCCGGCCAGCGCGGCGGTGAAGGGATCGCCATCGCCCAGCGGGCCGCGATCCGTCCCGTCCCAGCGCTGGAACACCGGCCCGGTCGGCACCGGGACACGCGGATTGACCAGCAGCACCGGCACGCCCCGTAAGGTCGTATCGTCGAGCAGATCGAGCGCGTCGCCCTTGCCCTCACCCCGACAGCTCCGCGAGACGAGGCAGGCCGGAACGTCAGCGCCGAGGCGGGCCGCGATGTCGTGGAGGGTCGTATCGGGGATATCGACATCCCACAGCCGCACGAGCAGCCGCAAGGCGGCCGCCGCATCAGCCGATCCGCCCCCGATTCCCGATGCAATCGGCAACCGTTTGTCGAGCCGGATCGTGGCACCGGCCTCCACGCCCGCCGCCTCGCGCAGCATCGCGGCGGCGCGCAGGACGAGATTGTCCTCGCCCGCCGAAAGCCCCTCCCCGAACGGCCCGGAGATGGTGAGGCCCAGCCCGTCGGCCGGCGCGACCGTCAGTTCGTCCCCGTCCGTGCAGAAAGCGAACAGGGTCTCGAGATCGTGATAGCCGTCCGCCCGCCGACGGCGGACATGCAGGGCTAGGTTGATCTTGGCGTAGGCCGTCTCGGTCAGCATCACGGCTTGGCGGTCAACCCGTTGTCGATCTTGGCCTTGATACGCGGCTTTTCGTCATCGTCGGCCGCGACCAGCGCCGCGCGCCACGCATAACGGGCATCGAGCTTGCGATCGGCCTTCCAGTAGGCGTCGCCCAGATGCTCGTTGATGTCGCTTTCCGCCGGCGCCCCCTGCGCCGCACGCTCCAGCAACGGGATGGCCCGATCGAGATTGCCGCGCAGATACCAGGACCAGCCGAGCGAGTCGGTGATCGAGGGGTTGTCGGGCGCGAGCGCACTGGCCTTGGCGATCATCGCCCCGGCGCCGGAAATATCCTCGCCATGCTCCAGCTCGGAATAGCCGAGAAAGTTCAGCACTTCGGGCTGCTGCGGCGCCAGCGCCAGCGCACGGGCTGCCTTGGTGCGCGCGGTCGGCCAGTCGCCCGCTTCCAGCACGGCATTGGCCTGCTGGAGCAGCAGCGGCCAGGCGATCTCGGCCGGGGCCTTGTCACCGCCGGCCATCGCCAGCGCATGGTCATAGGCCTGCCCGGCGTCGGCCGGCCGCTTCGAGGCGGAGAGGAGATCGCCGTAGCGCGTCCAGTCGCCGATCGTCGCGGCGGGATCGCGCACCGCCGCCTCCGCCTCGGCGAGCGCCTGGTCCTTGCGGCCTGCGCGGACCAGCAGGGTCAACTGCGTGTCGCGCGCGGCGCCAGCGAAAGGATCGTCGGGCGAAACATGGTTCACCGCCTCCAGCGCCGCATCGTCCGCGCCGCCGAGCGAGAGCAGGCTCGCCGTCACCAGCCACGGCTCGCTGGCGTCGGGCGCCAGCATCGTCGCCACCCGCGCGAAGCCGAGCGCCAGCGGCGCCGCCTGCTGCCGGTTGAGATCGGCCGCCACGCGCACATAAAGCTCGGCGATGCCTTCGGACGGCGTGTCGATCGCACCGGGCAGCTTGCGTTTCGCCGTCAGGATCGCGCGGGCCTTGGCGATCGCGGGAGAGTCGCCGACCAGCATGGCGAGCGCGGCGTCGCGCTTGTGCCGCTTGTCCAGTTCGGCGGCGGCGGCGATGCGGATGCGGGCGGCACGCGCGCCTTCGGGAAGCTGCATCGCGTTGATCGCGGCGACGCCTTCCTCCTCCTTGCCCATCGCGATCAGCAACAGGCCCTGATGCTCGTTGCCGTAGGTTTCGGAGAGGCTGCCCGGCGGCAGCGCCTTGAGCGGGGCGAGCGGATCGCCGCTATGCGCGCCCTANGCGATCCAGGCGCGCATCGCGGGCACCAGGGAGGCGAACAGCCGCTCGCCGACCAC
>BACX01000102.1 GCA_000333335.1 Sphingomonas-like bacterium B12
AGCATGGGCTGCGGCCGGACACCCTCGAGAGTCGGTTCCCGGTTCGTTAACGCGTGCTGTGAGTCGGCGGCAAAAATGGCTGTTCTCCGCGGGTTTCCATGGGTCTTTACATGGGGGTTCGGCGTCCGTATATCGCCCCCCTCGCTGCCCCATGGGACTTCCAACCGCAAGGCAGCTTTTAACCGTAACTGCTCGTTGGAGGTCCCTTGAATTGCACAAGCACCATAGCGCGCTGGGGGTAGCTGCTTCCCTTCGTCCGGTTCAGCCGGTCACGCTCGTTCGTCCGCACGCCGCCAAGCGTGCCGCCCGCTTCTTCTCGGAGAAGTTTCCGGGTCGGTCGCTCTATGCGGTGAAGGCGAACCCGTCACCTGAGCTTCTGCTGACCCTGTGGGAAGGCGGAATCACGCACTATGACGTCGCCTCGATCGCCGAGGTCCGTCTGGTCGCGCGCACCCTCCCTGAAGCGACGCTCTGCTTCATGCACCCGGTGAAGGCCGAGGAAGCGATCGCCGAGGCGTATTTCACGCACGGCGTCCGCACCTTCTCGCTCGACAGCCATGAGGAGCTGGACAAGATCGTGCGCGCCACCAAGGGCGCGACCGACCTGACCCTGTGCGTGCGCCTGCGCGTGTCCTCCGATCATTCGAAGCTCAGCCTCGCGTCGAAATTCGGCGTGGACCTGGCCGATGCCGCCTCGCTGCTGATGGCGACCCGCCAGGTCGCCGACGCGCTCGGCATCTGCTTCCACGTCGGGTCGCAGGCGATGAGCCCGCAGGCCTATTCGGATGCGCTCGCCCGCGTGCGTGCCGCGATCGTCTCGGCGGCGGTCACCGTGGACGTCATCGACGTCGGCGGCGGCTTCCCGTCGGCCTATCCGGGCATGACCCCGCCGCCGCTGGAGCAGTATTTCCGCGTCATCCACGAAGCGTTCGAGGCGCTGCCCGTCTCCTATTCGGCGGAGCTGTGGTGCGAGCCGGGCCGTGCGCTGTCGGCGGAATATGCCTCGGTGCTGGTCCGCGTCGAGCGCCGCCGCGGCGACGAACTCTACATCAACGACGGCGCCTATGCCGCGCTGTTCGATGCGGCGCACATCGGCTGGCGCTTCCCGGTCGCGCTCCTGCGCGAGCCGGAGAGCAACGCCAAGGACGTCGGCTTCAGCTTCTACGGCCCGACCTGCGACGACATGGATCACATGGTCGGCCCGTTCGAGCTGCCAGCGGATACGCGCGTGGGCGATTTCATCGAGATCGGTATGCTCGGCGCCTATGGCAGCGCGATGCGCACCGCCTTCAACGGCTTCACCAACGGCGAGACGGTCATCGTCGACGACGAGCCGATGGTCAGCCTCTACACCGCGACGGTCGAACCCGCGACGGTGGCGGGCCGCGTCATCAAGCTGTAAAGGCTTCGGCCAACAAGGAACCCACTCCCGGCGCGGGCCTCGGCCCGCGTCGCCCATTTCTATTCTCGGGAGCGAGACCATGAACGACCAATCCTCGATCAACGACACCCGCAAGGCGGAACTGCTCTCCACCGTCGTCGAGCATGTCGATATCACCAGCTTCGACGCGCGCCCGATCGTCGATGCGATGAAGAAGATGAGCTTCACCTCGCGCGATCTCGGCCGTGCGACCGACATCTACAACCAGATGCTCGCCGATAAGGATTGCTCGGTCATCCTCGTGATCGCGGGCTCGACCTCGGCCGGCGGCTGCATGGATCTCTATGCCGAGCTGATCCGCAACAACATGGTCGACGCGGTGGTCGCCACCGGCGCCTCGATCGTCGACATGGATTTCTTCGAGGGCCTCGGCCACAAGCATTATCAGGCCAAGGAAATCCCCGACGACGACACGCTGCGCTCGCTCTACATCGACCGCATCTACGACACCTATATTGACGAGGTGGCACTCCAGAACGTCGACCACACCATCTTCGAGATCGCCGAGACGCTGCCGGCCAAGGCCTATTCGTCGCGCGCCTTCATCCGCGAGATGGGCCGGTATCTCACGCAGAACGGCAAGAAGGACAACAGCCTCGTCAAGCTCGCGTTCGAGCATGACGTGCCGATCTTCTGCCCGGCCTTCACCGACTCGTCGGCGGGCTTCGGCCTCGTGAAGCACCAGGTCGATGCGATGAAGGCGGGCAAGCCCTACCTCACCATCGATTCGATCGCCGACTTCCGCGAGCTGACCGACATNCAGATCAAGGCGGGCACACCGGCCTGCTGATGATCGGCGGCGGCGTGCC
>BACX01000101.1 GCA_000333335.1 Sphingomonas-like bacterium B12
GAGGATTGGGGGCAGGTGCTCAAGGGGTGCCTCGCTTCGGCGGCGCTGGCGCTGGCGGCGGACGGGCTGCTCGCTTTGGTCGAGCGGGCAGGATCCGCATCATTGACGCGATCCACGAGATCACGCGGCGTGGAACTGTCTCCGGTTGGCCAAGCGAGGCTGTAACACCGATCTAAGCCGGAAGCCGCCGTCGAACCCCCGATTACGACGCTGATGTTCTGTTTCGACCCCGTAAGCCTGGGATGCGCTCGATTGCACAGGAAAACGGAACAGGACGGCAGGATCTCAGCCGGATGAATGTATGCCAGCCACCGGAAGAGAGAAACGCCGTCTAGTTTGTATGGCTCAACCCGTGCTTCATCGGACAAACAAAAGAAGGAGGCGAGGAGTTCGATCGCATGGCATCTCGCGACGGCGAACCGCGTGAGAGGTAGGCACATCATCCGATCGGCCACGCGCAGGCGAATCCCAGAAATCACGGGCGGCGAGGCGATGGCTCCNAGGCTCGCTCTCGGTCGAGTTATATTGATACACAATAAGGGGAGGA
>BACX01000100.1 GCA_000333335.1 Sphingomonas-like bacterium B12
GAACGGTCGATTCTGCGATGTTGTAACCGCAAAGCGGGCATGGCGGCTTTGGCGGATTAGCTGGTTTACCCGGCCGTCCGGGCTGCGTGCCGTTGGTCGGACCCTTGCCCCAAATGGTGCCGGCTTGCTTAAGCGACACACTTTGCCAGTCAGGCGTATGATGATCGTCGGCCGGCACCAGCATGTAGCCAGTCGCCTCTGCATCGAATGCAGCCGGTGTGATCCATAGCGTATCGCCGGGAAACACCGGATCTTCGATCTGGATACGACCATTCGCTTTCCCGACGATCGCTGCGAAATGGCCGACCTTCCAGTGTACGATCGCCTGGTTCGGGATCGCCTCGCCTGGCTTTCGAACGACGAGGCGGTAAGAGAGATTCTGTTGGTCTGCGAGTGCCGCGACTTGTGCGAGACTGGTGCCTTTCGGCGTCGCGCGGTAGCGGTCCAGCGGACTGACTGCACTGGGGCTGGCGCCGCGCGCCAGAAGCAACGCCTTGAGCGCCTTGGGGCCGCAAAGATAGAGATGCCGAGGATCCTTCTTGACCAGATCAAGCGTCTCACGTGCGGTCTGCACCTGTTCCGTGGCGGAGCCGGAGACCGCTCGGTGCCCGATCTCGGTGAAAAGGGCCTGCAGTTTGTCGAACTGCCCAAACGACGCGTAAAGCTGCGCACGTTCGCCAATCGCTCGATCTACGAGCGCTCGGGCCTCGGGGGCGGTTGCTGTCTTGCCTGCCTCCCAGGCATGCTGCCAAGCCGTGAGAGCGCGCGAGAAATATCCATAATGGAGATAGAAAAGACCAAGATTGGTCTGGATGGCAGCATTCCAGCCCGAACGTGGATGATCGGCCAGATAGCCAGTCAGGGCAGAGTAATCGTCAGGCGAGGAGCGACGCTGGTAGAGCCTGATTGCCCGGGCAAGTGCGTCGTCTTCGGCCGTCGTAGTCGCACTTGTTCGGACTAGGGGCTCGGCAAGACGGGCTTGCGCGATCACGGTGACGGGCAAAGTAGCGACCTGCTGGGGCGCAGAGGGCGCCACTGATGCTTCGGCCTCCACCAAGCCCGATAGCGAAAAGGCCGCAAGCAGCGGCAGCGCATATCGAAGGAAACGGCGTCCAGCAGCCATGCCAATCCCCACAAGCAAAAGGCGCGCAACGGGCGACGAAAGACGTTCAATCAGGCCGGTGTGTCAGGAGGACCATCGAAAGCAGCCGAAAATGCCCGTACCCCACGTCGGAGTGTTCGGGCTCCCGGCGGCGTTGATCACTTGTGAAGTGCGGTTGCCATTCGCATCGTAACTGTAAACGACGCAAACGTCGTTATCGTAGAGCGCGGACGTAATTCGCCCGACGGAATCGTAGGTGTAAACGACCGAAGCTGAGGACATCGAGGCTGGCGCGGCGGCCAAGATTACGGTCAGAAACGACCGGCATATCAACCGCCAAGGCCGCAAACCCACCTTCAACCGAAGATGGCAAATTTCGGGACGAGAAATCATGGCCCTGGGGTCCTGTTAAGACCGTTCGGATCGTAGACGAGATACGTCACGCTGACATTCTCGTTCGCCACTGCTCCGTCTGACCCGGATTCGGCATCACTGAACATGCCGATGAAAATATGATCGTAGGCCGACAGGAAGCCGCCAGATTTGGTCTGCGTGAAACCGAGTGGGTAGAAATTCGCACCATCCGGTGAGGAATAAAAAGAGATGGTCGTTCCATCATCCTTTATGCCGAACCACGACGGTCCATAATTTGCAGCCCTGGGGATTGCCGGCTCATTGTACGACGTTCGGCTCGATGGAGTATTCCATGTCTGGAACGAATATCCCGGATATCCATAGGCCGAACCATTCAGCGAGATGAGCGTAATAAGTTTCCCGGTCGTAGAATCATAATATCCGAACGCCGGTCCCGTATATCGGATGGGAGCGTTCGGTAGGACAAGGACCGCGACCATATAGGGTGTCGTGGTCGGCACCGGCACAGCAATGCCATATATGGTCGGCGAAGAAGGCGGAGATGTTCCAGCGGTGATCGTGATTGCCTTGCTGCCGTTGGTCACGACACTGCCGTTTCCGCCGATGTTGATCGGCGTGAACGTGGTCGGCACGCCGGCTGAAATATCATAGAGGCCAGAAGCGGCGGCTGCTGTCGTCGATAGCGTGATACTGCCGGGTGCGTTGGTGATGGTAATCCCGGCGCCGGCAGTCAGGTTCGATGCCTGCGGTGCGCCACCTGTCGTCCCGATGACGATCTGCCCATTGGCCAGCGGACCAACGCCTCCGAACGATCCGCTGCCTGCATTATATTGCACTGCATTGGTTGAACCCGCTGGCGCCCCGTTGATACACGTGTTCAACGCGTTAAAGTTCGCCATCACCTGTGTGGCATCGGCGACGTGACCGTTGTTGAGTGTATTCGGCACGCTGCATGCGGCGTGGACGGACGGCGTAGCAAAAATGGCCAAGCCAAGCGTAACTGTACTGAAGCCGCACCTTATCTTTCTCATCAGCGCGCCCCTGTTGCGGCTTTGAAGAAAAGCTTTGAGTCAACGTGAGCGCGTTATCGCGATTCGGATATCATTAAATATCCGTAATCTCCGGAATCGATCAGAAATGCCAATCGAACCTTAATGAACTGCCGGACCGACACTCGATCGATGGTTAATTTGTAAAATCCACGAAATATTGAGGCCTTTAGCGCTTTGAGCCAGAAGGTGGGCCATTGCCAGATGTGTCGTGAAAGGTGTCGGTGTCGCGTTTGCCGCACCATTGAATCCGCATGCTGTCGCAAGATGCAATGCCTGAAGAAATCCTGATTTGTGCGGCGTTGACGCCTTGCGTCGCTTAATGCGGGTAAGTTCGCACGCTAAACGAGACCGATGATTGTGGCCGCAGCTGTTTGCAGTCGCCAGTTATATTCCGGTCGCTGTGCCTTGCGCGGCCGGCGGCGATGATTTCCGACCACGCATCGGGGTCGTCGGCAGACATCATGCGAGCCCCTGCTTCCCACAAAGTCGGTTCACCCACGATATGTCCGGCCATACGCTCCGAAAGATGCCAGCTTGCTGGAAAGGCCCGAAGGATTGCGCCAGGAAGGATCGACCATAGGACGCACCCGGCTAGAAGCCCGCCGCCCGCCGACCAAACCAGGCGCCGCCGCTGTTCTCTCGCCCCCCGGATGACGCCGACCAACCCTCGAATGGTCCGCGTGGCGTCCTCATGTCCCGCCCGCGCCTCCCTTACCGTCGTCAGATCCGTGACGCGGGATTTCTCCGCCGCAGCGTTTATCCGCGTCGCTAACGCCTCCGGGGTCAGTTGCATGGCAGGCTTGCCGGCTATCTCCGCCAGCGCCTGCGCGGCAGCGGCAAGACGCGCGTTCATCTGCCCCAGTGTCGCGCTGTAATCGGGAATGTCGATGCTGGCCCGCTCGGCGGCAAGATGCTCGACCGCGCGCGCCATCATCGCGATTCTACCATCCAGCCGCGCGAATGCCTGTGCGGCCGACTCCTCCTCGGCCTCGATCGGTGATCCAACGTCATCCATGCAACGACTCCTGACTAGCGGCTGAGCCCGAGGCTCCGGTCACGGGTGAAGGAAATGGAATCGGCGAGCGTGCCCGACAGACTGCGGCCGGTGCGCTCGGGCAACTCAAGACCAAGATCACGGGTGCGCAGCCCCAGCACCGATTCGAGTTGGGCATCGCGTTGGAGGCTCTTCGCCATGTCGGCCATCTGCTGGGCCGTGGTCTTGGCACCCCGGAAATCACCGTCGCGCACCAGATCCTGATGCTGGCGCTGCAACTGCTGCCAGCCCTCGACGAATCGGTCTGCCCGCTGGAACGGGTCGGCACGGATTTCCGCCTCCAGCTGCATGGCCCGCATCGCGGTCTGGCCGCGCCCCTCGGCCGCCTCGCGGACAAGCTCGGGGCTGCGCGCGAACGCCGCGCCCACATCGGTCGAGGCATCGGGCCGGATAGCATCAAGCGCTTGCCCGGCACGCTCTAGTGCCGCCCGCTGATGGGGCATGATGCTTGCGCCCGATTCGCGCGTCCGGCCAATCTCGTCCAACGCTCTAGCATAGCGTTCGATCGCACCACGCATGCCGCCGGCGCTGGGACTCGGCTGATTGCTCCGCAATTGCTCAGGCTGAGGCGCCTTGGGCCTGAAGCCGTCGAACATGCCGCGCGCCTTTTCGGGCACTTTGCGCATGATCTCGACGATACGTTCGCGGACGCTGATCCCGCGTCGTTCGGCGAACGCCTGGGCGGGATCGACCCGCTCGTAATCGGTCGCCATGTCCTTCGTGCGCTCGCGCGATAGCGTGCGGACAAGCAGGGCCTGATCGGCGAAATCATCGCGGCTATAATGGAGGTCCACGCCGTCACGATGGCGGGACAGCGCGACATAGGCGCCGTGACGATCCATCCCCGGTGTCGCCAGCACATGCACCCGATCCACGGTCATGCCTTGCGCCTTGTGGATCGTGGCCGCGTAGCCATGATCGAGGTCGCGATAATTCTTGGTATCGAAGACAACGGAGCGCCCATCGTCGGTGCGCACCGCCATATGGCCCGCTCTCACCTGCTCGACCGTGCCGAGCGTGCCGTTCTTCACCTCCAGGCTGCGCTCATTGCGCAGGAACATGATGCGGTCACCCGACGCGAAAGCGCGATCTCCGCGCTCGACTTTTATCGGTACATCGTCACCCAATGCGCCGGCCTCGCGTATGCGCTGGCGGGCAGCGGCGTTGAGGTCGCGCACCTCATCATTGGTGTGAGTGAGGATGATGCGGCTGGCGTCTGGTTCGGCCTTACGCTCAGCATCCCAACGATCGACCAATTCGACCCGCGCCTGCTCGCGCGTCTCGGCCGCGTGCATCATGCCTTTGTCGGCATAGACGGCGATGGCTTCGCCGGTCCTGCCGGTAGCGAGATACCGCGTAGCGTCGCGCTGCCAATCCTGATGCTGGCGCCGAACCTCGGTGATCTCGACGCCACCATGCCGCTCGTGGATCGCGCGGAACGCCGCGCCGGCCTCGATCGACTGCAATTGCTGCGGATCGCCGACCAGCACGACCTTGGCGCCGGCTTGCGCGGCGTGGGACAGCACGCGCTCCATCTGGCGCGTGCCGACCATGCCGGCCTCGTCGATTACCAGCACATCGCGAGCGCTCAATTGGTCGCGACCCTGCGCCCAACCATGCTCCATGCTGGCGATGGTGCGCGACGCGATGCCCGAGCCGTTCTCCAGGCCCTCGGCGGCAATCCCGGACAGGGCCACACCGCGCACGCTGAACCCGGCTTCCTCCCACGCTTCGCGCGCGACGCCGAGCATCGCGCTCTTGCCGGTGCCGGCATAGCCAACGACGACGCTAAGACCTTTGCCATCGGTCACATGATCGAACGCCGCGCGCTGCTCACCCGACAGGTCCAGTCCGCGCGCCGCTGCCGCGCGAAGCGCCGCCTCACGATCATACTCGCCAACGCGATGCCGTTCGCGCTCCGCCATGATCTCGGCCGCGCGCTGCATGCGCTGTTCGGTCTCGATCATGTCGCGGCTGGTGAAGCGATCCTCTCCACGCCCGTCCTTGCCGAGCGCGATGAAATCAGGCGAGCCACGCACCGCGCTCATCGCTGCGTTGAACTGGTCCTGCCCGTCACTGTGCCGATGCACAAACATCGCAAGGTCGCGGTCGGTGAACGTCGCCTGTTGGTGCGTGATCGCATCCAGGGCGAGACGCGGGTTCTCAATGATGCGCGCGCCGTTCCCGCTTGCAATCTCGCGGTGCATGTCAGCACGATCGGCATCCAGGCCGCGCGCATCCATGCGCTGTGCGGGAGCGCCGATCTTGCTTTGCGGCTCCAGTTCGATGCCCTGATCGGCAAGGCTGCGGTGATCGATCCGCGCATCGATATCGAGTTCGGCCAGCCGCGCATTGGTGTGATCGGCCCAGCGTTCGCGCCAGCGCTCGACATTCTCCTTAACATTCCATGCGCGGACCTTCTGGCCGAAACCGTCCGGCCCCGCCTCGCGCATCGTGAGCATGACATGGGCGTGGGGTTTGGGCTGGCCGGCGCTGCCGATATCCCAATGCACATTGAGGTCGGCGATCATGCCGCGATCGACAAATTCCGATTGTACGAAATCACGAGCAAGTTCGATGCCCTGCGCCTTGGTCATCTCGCGCGGGATGGCGAACTCAACCTCGCGGGCAAGCTGGGCATCCTTGCGCTTCTCGAACGCCTCGACATCGTTCCACAGGCGCTCGCGGTCGCGCCATTGCTCGGGCGCACCTTCGGGCAGCATGATCTCACTATGCTCTACACCGGAGCGGACGCGGAAATCATGGTCGCGATCGAGGCGCTCGTCGTGCAGGCGCTCGCCCGCACGATAGGCCGCCGCCGACACGGCGGAGCGGCCCGAGGCGCGGCCGATGACCTGAACGCTGAAATGGTAGATCGCCATAGCGACATACCATCTACACGTCTGAGCGCACGTCGGAACGACGTATAAGCGCGCCCTTCTCGAAATTTTCTCGGACGGGACTAGGTTGTCCCAGCGTGTCCCGGCGACTCTACTGCGTCACGGCGCACGCTCTTCTATCATAGCCGTATCACCTCGCAATGGAGACTGTTCGATGCGCAAACCTCGCGACTTCGATTCGGAACTGAAGGCGCTGGCCGAGAAGGCGAAGGCGCTCAAGGAACGACGAGTGCGCCAGCTTGGCGATCTGGTCGTGGCGGTGGGTGCCGATACGCTCGATACGGATCTTCTGGCGGGTGCGATGCTGGACGCCATTGCGATGCAGGATGCCGCGACCAAGGAGGCTTGGCGCGCAGCGGGCGCGGCCTTCTTTCGGGGCAAGGAGCGCAAGCCTGCGCGCGGACCTCGAAGCGAGTCGGGCGGCAATCTTCCGCTCGAAGGCGGCTCGGCATCGGCTTGAGGCAGGAAAGGCGCGAACCGACATGCGCGATTGGGCGGTCAAGCGTCGAGAGCGGACCCGTCATCTGATCGAGTTGGGTGGCCTTGTCGTGAAGGCCGGCCTGGTCGATCTCGTCGATGATGATCGCGCCACGCTATACGGCGCGTTGCTCACGATCGCGGAGAGATTGCGGAGCAAGGAACGTGACACGGCGCTCGCGCTCTGGCGGCGGAAGGGCCGACGGGCTTTCGAGCAGGAGAGCAACGATCGCGCGGGCGGTTCGTCGTGATTATGCCAATGTCCCCCGTCGCCGTCATTGGATCATTCGCGCAATGCTGCCCAGGCCTTGCGCAATCTATACGCCCACAAGGTCCGTTTGCCGCTCACCGCGAGATAGATCCGCCACGAAAAGTTTGGGTAGGTCCAGCCCGCGACGGCGTAGAAGGCCCGATCGCGTCGACGGCGAACGTCTCGGCGACTGATGCCAAGCCGCCTTGCGATCTCATGGCTGTTGCGACCGCTCAGATGGAATAGGCCATAGACGTGCTGTGTCGCGATCGGGAGCGCGT
>BACX01000099.1 GCA_000333335.1 Sphingomonas-like bacterium B12
CGCTGTCGGTGCTGCAGAAGGCGGTGCAGATGCTGGCGAAGCGGGGCATCGAAGTCGATCTCGCCAAGCTTGCGTGGGACGATCCGGCGGTGTTCGAACTGCTGATGTCCGGCAACACGGTGGGCGTGTTCCAGCTGGAATCGGAGGGGATGCGTCGCACGCTGTCCGCCGTCCGCCCGACCTGCTTCGAGGACATCATCGCGCTCGTCTCGCTCTACCGGCCCGGCCCGATGGACAACATCCCGATGTTCGGCGCGCGCAAGAACGGGCGCGAGGAGGTGGTGTATCCGCACGATCTGCTGGAGCCGATCCTGAAGGAGACCTACGGGATCTTCGTCTATCAGGAACAGGTGATGCAGGCCGCGCAGATCCTCGCCGGCTACTCGCTCGGCGGGGCCGACCTCCTGCGCCGCGCGATGGGCAAGAAGATCAAGGCGGAGATGGACACCCAGCGCGAGATCTTCGTGAAGGGCTGCGCCGAGCACAACCAGATCCCCGCGCAGAAGGCCAATGAGCTGTTCGACTTGATCGACAAGTTCGCCGGCTACGGCTTCAACAAGTCGCACGCCGCCGCCTACGCGCTGGTCGCCTACCAGACGGCGTGGATGAAGGCGCATCACAAGCCCGAATTCTTCGCCGCATCGATGTGCTTCGACATGGCGCAGACCGACAAGCTGGCGATCTTCGTCGAGGACATGCGGCGGATGGATGTGCCGGGCCTGCCGCCCTCGATCAACCACAGCGAGGCCGAGTTCAGCGTCGAGGAGGCGGCCGACGGCCTCTCCGTCCGCTACGCGCTGGGCGCACTCAAGGGCGTCGGCGAGCGCGCGATGGAGGAATTGTGCGCCGAGCGGGTGCGCGGCGGCCTGTTCAAGTCGATCGAGGATTTCGCCGATCGCATCGATCCCCGCATGCTCAACCAGCGCCAGCTGGAAAGCCTCGCGGCGGGCGGTGCGTTCGAGTGCCTCGGGCTGGAGCGCGCGACCGTCCATGGCGGCGCCGAGACCATCCTCGCCCACGCCAAGGCCGCGCATGAGGGGCGGACCAGCGGGCAGGGCGGCCTGTTCGGCGGCGACGATATCGAGGTGCCGCCGATCCGCCTGCCAGCCGGCGCGCACTGGTCGATGATCGACAGCATGGCGCAGGAGAAGGAGGCGTTCGGCTTCTATTTCTCCTCGCATCCGACCGACCGCTATCGTCATCTCGCGCAGGCGCACGGTGCGCGCAGCTTCGCCGAATGGTGCGCGCTGCCGACGCCCGCAGCGCCGCCGCCCGACGAGCGCGGGCGCCGTCAGCCGGCGCCCACCGTCTCGATGGCGGTGTTGGTCGAGGATGCCCGCTGGCGCACGGCGGCGAAGAGTGGGCGGCGCTATCTGTTCGCCAGCTGCTCGGACGCATCGGGCCAGTTCATGGCGAGCTGCTTCGATGACGACGTCTCGGCGAAGATCGAGGAAACCGCCAAGGCCGGCGGCTGCGGCCTGCTCGCCGTGGAGCTGGATCGACGCGATGCCGACGAGACACCGCGCGTCACGATCCGCGGCATCCGCCCGTTCGAGGGCATGACGATGGCGACACGGCTCAAGCTGGATGTCGCGGTGGAACAGCCGGAGGCGGCGGCAGCGCTGGCGGATCTGCTCGCCAGCCAGCGGGGCGGGCGAGGCGAATTGCACCTCTATGCTGCATTGCCCGATGGTCGCCGCGCCCACCTGCTCGCCGGCCGCGACTATAGTTTCGACGCCGAACTGGTCGCGCGGATCGAGAAGCTGCCCGGCATCGGCTCGGCCCGGCTCGGCCCGATCGAAGCTCCGCGCCTCGCGTTGGTCGGCTGAGCATGGCGGCCGCGCGCATCGCCAGCTTCGCCGAATTCTGGCCTTTCTACCTGCGCGAGCACAGCAAACCCGCGACGCGTGCGCTGCATTATGTCGGCACGACGCTGGTGATCCTGTGCCTGATCGCCGGGATCGCGACGGGTCGGGCGTTGCTTTTCTGGATGATGCCGGGGCGGGCT
>BACX01000098.1 GCA_000333335.1 Sphingomonas-like bacterium B12
AGCTCGCGCGGCTCTCTGGTACACGGTGGAGTTCGGGCTGGTGCGGGAGGGCGGCGGGATCAAGCTGTTCGGTTCGGGCATCGTCTCCAGCCATGGCGAGAGCGTCTTCGCGCTCGACGATCCCAGCCCCAATCGCATCCGCTTCGATCTGGAGCGAGTGATGCGCACCCGCTATCGGATCGACGACTATCAGCAAGTCTATTTCGTCATCGACAGCTTCGAGGATCTGCTGCGCCAGACGGTCGAGACGGATTTCGCGCCGCTCTACGAGACGCTGGCGGATCTGCCCGATCTCGGCCCTGCGGATCTTGTCCCGCAGGACGATCTGATCACGCGCGGCACGCAAGCCTATGCGACGGAACGCGCCGGGGCGGCCTGAGCCGGCGAGAGTGGTCAGTCCGCGCCAACTCGCCTAACAGTCTCCGCGACCCTGCCACGGAGATTGCGAGAATGACCGGACGGAGCGCGCTGGCCACGATCCTGCGCTGCAAGCCGATCGTCGATGCCGTGGCGGACAACGGCCACGGCCATCTCGCGCGCAATATCGGGCTGTTCCAGCTGACCATGCTGGGTGTCGGCGCGACGATCGGCACCGGTATCTTCGTAGCGCTGACGACGGCGGTGCCCGAGGCGGGGCCGGCGGTGATCGTGTCCTTCGTGATCGCCGGCATCACCGCCGCGCTCACCGCGCTCTGCTATGCCGAATTGGCGTCGTGCGTGCCGGCAGCGGGCTCGTCCTACTCCTATGCCTATGCGACGCTGGGCGAGCTCGCCGCCTTCCTGATCGGCGCCTGCCTGCTGCTCGAATATGGCGTGTCGGCGTCTGCCATCGCGGTCGGCTGGGGGCAGTATCTGAACGAGCTGTTTCGCGTGACGATGGGCTGGCACATCCTCGACGCCATCGCCAATCCGCCCGGCCATGGCGGCATCGTCAACCTGCCGGCGGTGTTGCTGGTCGCGCTCTGCCTGATCCTGCTGCTGCGCGGGGCCAGGGAATCGACCACGGCCAACGCCGTGCTGGTCGTCGCCAAGCTGGCGGTGCTGGCGCTGTTCGTGGTGATCGCGCTGGCCCATGCGAAGGCGGGGAATTTCAAACCCTTCGCGCCGCTGGGGATCGCCGGGATCGGATCGGCGGCCTCGTCGATCTTCTTCTCCTATATCGGCATCGACGCGGTCTCGACCGCCGGCGAGGAGGTGAAGGATCCGCGTCGCACGCTACCGCTGGCGGTCGTGCTCTCCTTGCTGATCGTGACGGCCGCCTACATCCTCGTCGCCATCGCGGCAGTCGGTGCGCAGCCCTGGACAGCGTTCGCGGGGCAGGAGGCGGGGCTGGCCGTCATCCTCCACAACCTCACCGGCGCGGTGTGGCCCGCCGTGCTGCTGTCTCTCGGTGCCATCGCCTCTATCTTCAGCGTGACCCTGGTGGTGCTCTACGGCCAGACCCGCATCCTCTACGCGATGGGTCGCGACGGGCTGCTGCCGGCCTTCTTCAGCCGGGTCGATCCGGTAAGCCAGGTGCCGCGCCAGAACACGTGGGTGGTGGCGATCGGCGTTGCATTGCTCGCGGCGCTGGTGCCGCTCGACGTGCTGGTGAACCTCACCAGCATGGGGACGCTGATTGCCTTCGCCACCGTGTCGCTCGGCGTCATCCTGCTGCGTCGCGCCCGACCGGACCTGCCGCGCGGCTATCGCGTGCCGCTTTTCCCAGCGCTTCCGATCGCCAGCGTGCTGTTCTGCCTCTACCTGATCGCGGGGCTGCCCGCCGACACATGGCTGCTCTTCGCGATCTGGCTGGGCGCCGCCTGCCTCATCTATTTCGGCTATTCGATGCGACGATCGGCACTCTCCGGCGCATAGCTGTGGATAAGCGGGCGGTGCGGTTGAACCGACTCGGAGCGGCGCCCATAGTCCGGCAATGGCGAACCCCTTCATCCCGTTGCGCGTCTTCACCGCCTTCACCATGCTGGAAGGCGCGATCGATCCGAAGGTGCTCGCCAAGCAGGCGAAGAAGCTGGGCTTCCCCGCCGCCGCGATCTGCGACCGGAACGGGCTTTATGCCGCGATGGCCTTCTGCGGCGCGGCCAAGGGCGAGGGTGTGCAGCCGATCGTCGGCACGCTGCTGGCGGTGGCGCGCCCGGCCGAGTGCGGCGGCGCCGACCCGGGCAAGCCGCCCGTCATCGACTGGCTGCCCCTCTATGCGCAGGATGCGACCGGCTATGACAATCTCTGCGCGCTGGTTTCCGCAGCCCACCTCGATCGCCCGATCGAGGAGGATGCGCACGTCCGCCTAGACGCGCTGGAGGGCCGCACCGACGGCCTGATCGCGCTGACCGGCGCGGGAGAGGGTGCGCTCGCCCGCTTGCTCGCACAGGGGCAGGAGGTGCATGCCGCGCTCTATGCCGGGCGGCTGGAGGCGTTGTTCGGCGACCGCCTCTATGTCGAACTCGCCCGGCGCGGCGACGCGATCGAGGAGGCGGCCGAGGCGGGGCTGATCGATCTCGCCTACGCCCGCGACCTCCCGCTGGTCGCCACCAACCCGACCTGTTTCACCGAGGCGAGCTTCCACGAGGCGCACGACGCCATGCTCTGCATCGCGGATTCGGCCTATGTGGACAGCGACGACCGGCGCCGCTCCTCGCCCGACACCTGGCTCAAGCCGGCGTCCGCGATGGAGGCACTCTTCGAGGATCTGCCCGAGGCGTTGCTCAACACCGCCGTCGTCGCCCAGCGCACCGCCTTCGCCGCACCCAAGCGCAAGCCGATCCTCCCCAGCCTCGCCGGTGACCGTGAGGGCGAAGCGACGATGCTGCGGCAGGATGCCTATAACGGCCTGCTCGCCCGCCTGCGCTTCGCCGACGAGTCATTGGCCAACGCCCCCGATGCCGAGGTGGAGGCGAAATACCCCGCCTATTTCGAACGCCTCGCCTTCGAGACCGACATCATCGTCGGCATGGGCTTTCCCGGCTACTTCCTGATCGTCGCCGACTTCATCAAATGGGCGAAGGATCACGACATCCCCGTCCGCCCGGGCCGCGGCTCCGGTGCCGGATCGGTGGTCGCGTGGGCGCTGACCATCACCGATCTCGATCCCGTGCGCCTTGGCCTGCTCTTCGAGCGCTTCCTCNNACCCGAGCGCGTCTCGATGCCGGACTTC
>BACX01000097.1 GCA_000333335.1 Sphingomonas-like bacterium B12
GGCGAGGAATCGTCCACGCCCGCCTCGGCGGCGATGGCGGCGGCGGTGAGCGGGTTGTCGCCGGTGATCATCACGGTGCGGATGCCCATCTTGCGCAGCTCGCCGAACCGCTCCTTGATGCCGGCCTTGACGATATCCTTGAGCGCGATCGAGCCGAGCAGGCGGCCGTCTCTGGCGACAGCTAGAGGGGTCATGCCGGCGCGCGCGATCTCCTCGGTGGAACGGCGCAGGTCGGCGGCGGCGGTGGAGTCGCCGAGACCGGCATGGGCCTTGAGGATCGAATCCACCGCCCCCTTCTCGATCAGCGTATCGCCGAACTTCACGCCCGAAATGCGAGTCTGCGCGGTGAAGGGGATGATCTCGGCATCGGCGGGGAGCGTCTCGGTCGTCACGCCGAACTGTTCGCGGGCGAGGACGACGATCGAACGGCCCTCGGGCGTCTCGTCGGCGAGGCTCGCCAGCAGCGCCGCCTCGGCCAGCTCGTTGCGGGTGACGCCGCTGACGGGACGGCCGATCTGCAACCCTGGCCGCGCATCGATCAACGCGGTGCTGCACCCGGCGGTGACGCAGGCGCTCTATTTCGTCGCGAACGGGCAGGGTGGGCATGTGTTCGCCGACACGCTGGCCCAGCACAATGCCAACGTGAAGAAATGGTACGCCATCCGCCACGCGCGCGGAGAGATGTAAGCCACGCATTAACCACGCTGAACGGCGGCTGCACGGGCCATTCCCCGGCTGTTCAGGACGAATCGCCCATATCCTCCTTCGACACCCGGTTGGGGCCGGGAAGCACAAGGAGGGACGTGATGCGTAAACCCATTCTGGCGGTGGTCACCGCCGCCACGCTCGCTGCCGGCACGATCGGCATGGCCGCTCCGGCCGAGGCGCGGGTGAGCACCGGAACGGCCGTCGCCGCCGGTATTCTGGGCCTTGGCGTCGGCGCGGCGATTGCGTCGGATCATCCGCGCCGGGCTTATTATGACGACGGCTATTATGCGCCGCCGCCGCCCCCGCCGCCGGCTTATTCCTACGAATATGTGCAGCGCTGCCGCGTCGTGGAGCATTGGAGCCCCTATTACGGCCGCTACGTGCGCGATCGCCGCTGCTATTGAGATCGGACGAAAAGGCCGCCGCTTTTTCGAAGCTGCGGCCTTTCGCCTACTGCCCGGCCTGTTCGACGGTGAAAGTGAAGTTGCCGTCCGCTTTCAGCGTGAACGCGCAGATATTGAAAGGCCCGCTCGGCCATCCTGCTTGCAGGGCGGCCAGGGCTTCGTCGATGTGAGCGGCGCTCAGTCCACCGACGCGCGGCTTCAGCAACGCGCCGTTCTCGTCGATGCACCTCAGCGAATTTTCGGATGCGCCCTCATCAAGCCGGGCGGACAGGGTGGCTTCGCGGAACCCCGTGGGGGAATGCGAAACGATCTCGGTCGCCAGTGTCTGATAATGCGCGTTCATGCCGATCATCCCCTCGCGTGGGATCAGAGGCGCAGCCCCTCGGTTTCCGGAAGGCCGGCCATCAGATTGAGGTTCTGTACCGCTGCGCCACTCGCGCCCTTGCCGAGATTGTCGAGCGTGGCGGCGAGGCGGAGGTGACCGGTCCGCGCATTGGCGAAGACGTAGAGCTTCAGCCGATCGGTGCCGGCGACATCCTCGATGGTGAGCGCCTTGAGTGCGGCGCTGTCCTCCAGCGAGGCGACCTCGACCAGCGGCGAACCCGCATAGGCGTCGGCCAGCGCGGCGTGGACATGCTCGATGGCGCGATCGGGCAGCTGGGAGAGGTGGAGCGGCACCTCCACCAGCATCCCGCGATAGGTGTTCGCTACTGCCGGCGCGAAGATCGGCGGCACGGAGAGGCCGGCATGCGCCATCATTTCTGGCACATGCTTGTGCTCCAGCGTCAGGCCGTAGCCGCGAAACGCGGTCGGCGCCGCGCCATCCTCGAACTCCGCGACCATCGTCTTGCCGCCGCCTGAATAGCCTGAGGTGGCGTTGGTCACCAGCGGGGTATTCGCCGGCAGCAGTCCCTCGCGCACCAGCGGACGGACGAGCGCCAGGAAACCGGTCGGGTAACAGCCCGGATTGGAGACGAAGCGGGCGGAGGCCAGTTCGGCGCGCCGGCCCGGCTCGATCTCCGCAAAGCCGTAGGCCCAGCCCTCCGCCGTACGATGCGCGGTGGAGGCGTCGATGAAGCGCGTCGGCAGATCCCTCGCCAGCGCCACCGCCTCGCGAGCCGCATCGTCGGGCAGGCAAAGGATCGCGATGTCGGCCGCCGCCAGAGCATCGGCGCGCGCGGAGGCATCCTTGCGGCGCTCGTCGGGCAGCAGGGCCAGCGCCACGCCGGCTCGG
>BACX01000096.1 GCA_000333335.1 Sphingomonas-like bacterium B12
CGATATGTCGTGGGAGGAAAGCTGGCGCGCGGGCGTTTCGATCGGTTCCGGCATCGGCGGCCTGCCGGGCATCGAAAGCGAGTCGATCGTGCTGCACGAGAAAGGCCCCGGCCGCGTCTCGCCGCACTTCGTGCACGGCCGGCTGATCAACCTGATCTCGGGCCAGGTTTCGATCAAATACGGCCTGCGCGGGCCGAACCATGCGGTCGTCACCGCCTGCTCGACCGGTGCGCACTCGATCGGCGATGCCGCGCGGATGATCGCCATGGACGATGCCGACGTGATGCTGGCCGGCGGTGCCGAGAGCACGGTCTGTCCGATCGGCATCGCGGGCTTCGCCCAGGCGCGCGCGTTGGCGACCACCTTCAACGATCGCCCCGAGCAGGCATCGCGCCCCTACGACAAGGATCGCGACGGCTTCGTGATGGGCGAGGGCGCCGGTGTCGTGGTGCTCGAGGAATATGAGCACGCCAAGGCGCGCGGCGCGAAGATCTATGCCGAGGTGATCGGCTACGGCCTGTCGGGCGACGCCTATCACGTCACCGCTCCGCACCCGGACGGCGACGGCGCCTATCGCTCGATGGAGATGGCGATCCGCAAGTCCGGCCTGAAGCCGGAGGATATCGACTACATCAACGCCCATGGCACCTCGACCATGGCGGATCTGATCGAGCTGGGCGCCACGCAGCGCCTGTTCGGCAAGGATCTGGGTGGCACGTCGATGAGCTCGACCAAGTCGGCGATCGGGCACCTGCTCGGCGGCGCGGGCGCGGTGGAGAGCATCTTCTGCATTCTCGCGATCCGTGACCAGATCGTCCCGCCGACGCTCAACCTCGACAATCCCGATGAGGGCACCGAGGGCGTCGATCTCGTGCCGCACAAGGCGAAGAAGCGCGAAGTGCGCGCGGTGCTCAACAACAGCTTCGGGTTCGGCGGCACCAACGCCAGCCTGGTGATGCGCAAGATCTGAGGGCTGCGGGCGTGCGCCGGCTCCTCATTTTGGTGCTGGCGCTCGCCGCGCTGGCGATCGGCGTGCCGATGTGGATGTGGCGCGGCCCCGGCCCGTTGGCCAAGCCGACGATCGTCCAGATTCCGGAAGGGGCGACCATCGCCAGCGCCGCCAAGGTGCTGGAGGAGGCGCACGCCATCCGCAGCGCCACCTGGTTCCGGGGGCTCGCCGGCAAGCTCGGCTCGCGCGATCCGATTCGCGCGGGCGAGTTCCGTATCCCGGCGCATGCCAGTTCTGCGACGATCCTCGATACGCTTCAGCACGGCCGCCCAGCGCTCAAGCTGGTGACGATTCCGGAAGGCACGCCTTCGGTGATCGTGCAGGACAAGCTGATGGCGACCAAGGCGCTGACCGGCAGCGTCCCAGTGCCGCCCGAAGGATCGGTGCTGCCAGACAGCTATGCCTACCAAGCGGGCGATAGCCGGTTGATGATCGTCCAGCGCATGCAGAAGGCGATGGACAAGGCGTTGGCCGCCGAATGGGCAGCGCGCGCGCCCAATCTGGTGGTGACCACGCCGCGACAGGCGCTGATCCTCGCCTCGATCGTCGAGAAGGAAACGGGTGTCGCCTCGGAACGAGCAATGGTCGCGGGCGTCTACAGCAACCGGCTCAAGCTCGGCATGGCCCTGCAGGCCGATCCGACCGTGATCTACCCGGTGACCAAGGGGCGTCCGCTCGGCCGGCGCATCCTCGAATCCGAGCTGCACGCCAAGAATGGCTACAACACTTATGCCGAGCCGGGCCTGCCGGAAGGGCCGATCTGCAACCCTGGCCGCGCATCGATCAACGCGGTGCTGCACCCGGCGGTGACGCAGGCGCTCTATTTCGTCGCGAACGGGCAGGGTGGGCATGTGTTCGCCGACACGCTGGCCCAGCACAATGCCAACGTGAAGAAATGGTACGCCATCCGCCACGCGCGCGGAGAGATGTAAGCCACGCATTAACCACGCTGAACGGCGGCTGCACGGGCCATTCCCCGGCTGTTCAGGACGAATCGCCCATATCCTCCTTCGACACCCGGTTGGGGCCGGGAAGCACAAGGAGGGACGTGATGCGTAAACCATTCTGGCGGTGGTCACGGCCGCCACGCTCGCTGCCGGCACGATCG
>BACX01000095.1 GCA_000333335.1 Sphingomonas-like bacterium B12
GCGGAGGCGATGGCCTGATCCCTCGCGCGGTCGAGGCGCTGGGCGGCAAGATCGACATCCTCGTCAACAACGCCGGCATCACCCGCGACAATCTCGTCATGCGCATGAAGGACGAGGAGTGGGATCAGGTGATCTCGGTCAACCTCGAGGCCGCCTTCCGCCTGATCCGCGCGGCCGCGAAGCCGATGATGAAGGCGCGCTTCGGCCGTATCATCTCGATCACCTCTGTGGTGGGTGTGACGGGCAATCCGGGGCAGGCCAATTATGCCGCCTCCAAGGCCGGCCTGATCGGCATGTCGAAGAGCCTCGCGCAGGAACTGGCGAGCCGCAACATCACGGTGAACTGCGTCGCGCCGGGCTTCATCCGCTCGGCGATGACCGACGCGCTGAACGACACGCAGAAGTCGGCGATCCTGACCAGGATCCCGGCCGGCGATCTCGGGGACGGCGGCGATATCGGCGCGGCGGTCGCCTATCTGGCGAGCCGTGAGGCGGGGTACGTCACCGGCCAGACGCTGCACGTCAACGGCGGCATGGCGATGATCTGATGCGGCGAAGGGGCGGAAAGTCCCGACGCTGTCATTCGCCCCTCTTGCCAGCCCCCGCCGCCCCGTCTAGGGCGTTTTGCCAACAACAATCCCTTAGCAACATGGGAAGAGAGACATGAGCGAGACCGCCGAGCGCGTGAAGAAGATCGTCGTCGAGCATCTCGGCGTCGAGGCCGAGAAGGTCACCGAGGACGCGTCCTTCATCGACGATCTCGGTGCCGACAGCCTCGACATCGTCGAGCTGGTTATGGCGTTCGAGGAAGAATTCGGTGTCGAGATCCCCGACGATGCCGCCGAGAAGATCACGACCGTGAAGGACGCGATCGCCTATATCGACAGCCACAAGGGCTGATCGAGGCTTCGCGTCCGGCCTCTTGGGAGGCCGAGAGACTGACGGCCCTCCGACCCGATCATCGGGGGCGGGGGGCCGTT
>BACX01000094.1 GCA_000333335.1 Sphingomonas-like bacterium B12
TGGACTGCATCTGGATCATGGTTCAGCCTTCCTTACGCTACGTCGGTGGGACCGGGGGGCGATTTCCGCACCGATGCGGTCGATCACCTTCCAGGTCTTCAGCTTCGAGATCGGCGCGCACTCCTCGATGCGAACAGTCTCACCGGTGTGGAACTGGTTCGTCTCGTCGTGAGCGTGATACTTCTTCGACCGCTTGATGATCTTGCCGTAGAGTTCGTGCTTCACACGACGCTCCACGGAGACGACCACGGTCTTGTCGGTCTTGTCGGAGACCACCGTTCCGGTCAGCACGCGCTTCGGCATGGCTGGCTACTCCTTACGACTTCGCCGCAGCGGCACGCTGCGTCTGGGCGGTCTTGATGCGGGCGATGTCCTTGCGGACCTCGCGCACGCGGCTCGGCTTCTCGAGCTGGCCGGTGGCGGCCTGGAAGCGCAGGTTGAACTGCTCGCGCTTCAGCTCGGACAGCTGGGTGTTCAGCTGGTCGTCGGTCTGGCCGACGGTATCGATCTTCTTCGCCATGGCTCAGTCTTCCCCAGCGAGGTGAGTGGTATCGCCGAGGCGGGCCACGACCTTGACCTTGATCGGCAGCTTCTCGGCCGCGCGGCTGAACGCCTCGGCCGCGAGCGGGCCGGCAACGCCCTCCAGCTCGAACAGGATGCGGCCCGGCTTCACGCGGGCGACCCAGAATTCCGGCGAACCCTTGCCCGAGCCCATGCGGACTTCGGCCGGCTTCGACGACACCGGCACGTCCGGGAAGATCCGGATGTGCAGGCGGCCCTGGCGCTTGATGTGGCGGGTGATCGCGCGGCGAGCCGCCTCGATCTGGCGAGCGGTGATCCGCTCGGGCTCCATGGCCTTCAGGCCATAGGCGCCCTGGTTCAGCGTGGTTCCGCTCTTGGCATCGCCATGGATGCGGCCCTTGAAGGCCTTGCGGAACTTGGTGCGCTTCGGTTGCAGCATGTCTTACTTACCTTCTGACACCGTGACGACGGTCGATCAGGCAGCGTGAGAGGGAGTGATCCCTATCAGCGCGCCGGACGAACTCCGGACGTCTGAGCTTCCATCATCAGCCGATCCTGCGCGAGCGGATCGTGGCCCAGGATCTCACCCTTGAAGATCCAGACCTTGATACCGCACACGCCGTAGGCGGTGTGCGCCTCGGCTTCGGCGTAATCGATATTCGCGCGGAGCGTGTGCAGCGGCACCCGGCCCTCACGATACCATTCGGTGCGCGCGATCTCCGCGCCGCCCAGACGGCCGGCGCAGGTGATGCGGATGCCCTCGGCGCCGAGACGGAGAGCCGACTGCACCGCGCGCTTCATCGCGCGGCGGAACGCCACGCGGCGCTCGAGCTGGTCGGCGACCGACTGCGCCACGAGCTTCGAATCGATCTCCGGCTTGCGGATCTCGACGATGTTCAGCGACACGTCGGCCGAGGTCATTTTGCCAAGCGCGCGGCGCAGCTTCTCGATGTCCGCGCCCTTCTTGCCGATGATCACACCGGGGCGAGCCGCGTAGATCGAGATGCGGCACAGCTTCGCCGGGCGCTCGATCACCACCTTCGAGATCGCGGGCTGCGGCAGCGACTTGAAAATATACTGGCGGATGCGGAGATCCTCCAGGAGCATGTTGCCGTAATCGGCGCCGTCAGCGTACCAGCGGCTGTCCCCAGTACGGTTGATCTGCAGGCGCATGCCGATCGGATTGGACCTGTGACCCATTTTCGGCCTCCTGCTCGCGCACGACGATGCGCAGCCGCGAAAACGGCCTGACAATGCGGGCGAACCGCCACCGGCGCGGGTGGCGAAGCGCTTCATGACGAGCCCTTGCCGACCGACGCTTTCTTCACGACCAGCGCGTCGACGTCGAGATGTGGGTNGTTCTCGCGTTGGCGATCGCGGACGCGAGGCACTTGCGCACATCGACGGCCATCGCCTTGGTCGAGAACTGAAGGATGTTCAGCGCGTCGCCGGCCTTCTTGTTGCGGATCAGGCCCGCGACAAGGTTGAGCTTCTGCGGCGAGCCGCGGACGGAGGTGGCGACCGCAAGGGCCTCCTTCTCACCGACCTTGCGGGGGGATGCAGGCTTCGACATCAGCGCTTGCCCTTCTTGTCGGCAGCGTGGCCGGGGAAGTAGCGCGTCGGCGCGAACTCACCCAGCTTGTGACCGACCATGTCTTCGTTGACGGTGATCGGCACGAACTTGCGGCCATTGTACAGGCTGAAGGTCAGGCCGACGAAGTCCGGCAGGATCGTCGAGCGGCGCGACCAAGTCTTGATCGGCGCGCGCGCGGAGGTTTCCTGCGCGGTCTGCGCCTTGCGGAGCAGGCTGAGGTCCACGAACGGACCCTTCCAGACGGAACGAGCCATCTCGATTACCTCTTCTTCTTCGCGTGGCGGCTACGGATGATCATCTTGTCCGTCGCCTTGTTGTGGCGGGTCTTGGCACCCTTGGTCGGCTTGCCCCACGGGGTCACCGGATGGCGGCCGCCCGAGGTCCGGC
>BACX01000093.1 GCA_000333335.1 Sphingomonas-like bacterium B12
AGCCCTCGGTCACACCCGTCACCAGGTTGGCGACCAGCGTACGCTGCATGCCCCAGAAGGAGCGGGCGCGCTTGCTGTCGTTCACCGGCTGCACGACGACGTTGCCGTCCTCGATCGCGTAGGTGACTTCCGAAGCGAGATCGATCGAGAGGGTGCCCTTCGGGCCCTTCATCGAGAGCTTGCCGTCACCGATCGAAGCGGTGACGCCGGCCGGCACGATGACCGGCTTCTTGCCGATGCGGCTCATCAGAAGACCTCCGCGAGAACCTCGCCGCCCACGTTCTGCTCGCGCGCTTCCGCGTCGGACAGAACGCCCTTGGGCGTCGAGACGATGGTGATGCCCAGGCCGTTGCGGACGCGCGGCAGCTCCTTGGAGCCGCTGTAGACGCGACGGCCCGGCTTCGAGACGCGCGCGATATGCTGGATCGCGGGCTGGCCCTCGAAATACTTGAGCTCGATACGGATGCCCGGATGCTCATTCAGCGTCTCGTCGGAGTAGCCACGGATGTAGCCCTCACGCTGGAGAACGTCGAGCACGCGGGTGCGCAGCTTGGACGCCGGGGTCAGCACGGAATCCTTGCGGGCGCGCTGGCCGTTGCGGATGCGGGTGAGCAGATCGCCCACGGGATCGTTGATCGCCATCTTTAAACCCTCACCAGCTCGACTTGGTCACGCCGGGGATCATCCCCTTGTTCGCGAGATCCCGAAGGATGACGCGCGCGAGCTTGAACTTGCGGTAGTAACCGCGCGGACGACCAGTCATCTCGCAACGGTTGCGGATGCGGGTCGGGTTCCCGTTGCGGGGAAGCTCGGCCATCTTCAGGCGCGCGATCAGACGCTCGCCCTCATCCGCGCTCTTGTCGTTCGCGATCGCCTTCAGCTTCGCGTACTTCGGAGCGGTCTTCTTGACGAGCGCGCGGCGGCGCTCGTTCTTCAGCACGGAACTCAGTTTCGCCATGACTTAAGTTCTCTCTCTAGCTCAGGCAGCCTGCTTCTGATCGGCATCGCCCACGAAGGGGAAGCCGAACAGACGCAGCAGTTCGCGAGCTTCGTCGTCGGTGTTGGCGGTGGTCGTGACGATCACGTCCATGCCACGGATGCGGTCGACCTTGTCGTAGCTGATCTCCGGGAAGATCAGCTGCTCCTTGAGGCCGGTCGCGTAGTTGCCACGGCCGTCGAACGACTTGGGCGACAGGCCCCGGAAGTCGCGGACGCGCGGCAGCGCGATGGTCACGAAACGGTCGAGGAACTCGTACATGTGCGTGCGGCGCAGGGTGACCTTGCAACCGATCGGCATGCCCTCACGCAGCTTGAACTGCGCGATCGACTTCTTCGCCTTGGTGATCACCGGCTTCTGGCCCGAGATGAGTTCCATCTCGGCCGCGGCCTGATCCACCCGCTTCTTGTCCTGGGTGGCGTCGCCGACACCCATGTTGATCACGATCTTCTCAATCTTGGGGACCTGCATCGGGTTCTTGTACCCGAACTTTTCGGTCATCGCCTTGATGATCGTGTCTTCGTACGTCTTCTGGAGACGAGGCTTGTAATCAGCCATCGATCTTCTCCCCGGTCTTCACGGCCACGCGGACCTTCTTGCCGTCCTGCGTCTCGAAACGGACGCGGGTCGGCTTGCCGTCCGCCGTCGCGATCGCGACCTTGGACACGTGCAGCGGAGCCTCGATCCGCTCCAGGCCACCCTGCGGGTTCGCCTGGGTCGGCTTGCGGTGGCGGGTCGCGACGTTATGCCGCCGA
>BACX01000092.1 GCA_000333335.1 Sphingomonas-like bacterium B12
CATGATCGCGGCGATGCCCCGCAACCCTTCGAGCGTCAGGAAGACGCGTTGTTCGCCCCGCATGATGGTCCACTCCCGTTCGCGCCGCCCATGGCGGGCGATGGTGGCGAAGTTGTGGCGTGCCCTCATCCTCCCCATCGCAGAACAGGAGGGTGAAAGAGAAAAGGCCCCGCCACCTTTCGGTAGCGGAGCCTTTCTCTTTCACCTCACCGGCGAAGTCTCAGGCCTCAGCCCTCGACCGTCACCATGTGCTGAACCTTGCGGATCATGCCGCGGACCTCGGGGGTATCCTCGAGCTCGCGGGTGCGGTGCATCTTGTTGAGGCCCAGGCCGACGAGGGTCGCGCGCTGGTCCTTGGTGCGACGGATCGGGGAACCCGTCTGCGTCACCTTGATGGTCGCCATGATCGATTACTCCACGATCGCCGCGGCTTCCGCCTCGGCCGTCTGCGAGCCACCGCGACCCAGCAGGTCGGCGATCTTCTTGCCGCGGCGCGAGGCCACCGACTTCGGGCTCGTCTGTTCCTTGAGCGCCTCGAAAGTCGCCCGGATCATGTTGTAGGGGTTCGAAGTGCCGACCGACTTGGTCACCACGTCATGAACACCCAGGCTCTCGAAGATGGCGCGCATCGGGCCACCCGCGATGATGCCGGTGCCGGCCGGAGCCGAGCGGACCGTCACGCGGCCGGCGCCGAAGTGGCCGTTGCCGTCGTGATGGAGGGTACGGCCCTCCTTCAGCGGCACGCGGACCATCGCCTTCTTGGCGGCGGCGGTCGCCTTGGAAATCGCCTCGGGGACCTCGCGGGCCTTGCCGTGGCCGAAGCCCGACCGGCCCTTGCCGTCACCGACCACGACCAGCGCGGCGAAACCGAAGCGCTTACCGCCCTTCACGGTCTTCGAAACGCGGTTGATGTGCACGAGCTTTTCGATCAGCTCCTCGCCACCTTCCTCGTTGTTGCGACGGTCGTCGCGGCGACCACGGTTGCCGTCACGGCCGCCACGGCCGCGATTGTCGCCACCGGGACCACGGCCACGGCCGCCACGCGGGCCACGACCCTCGCGGGGGGCGTCGGCGGGAGCGCCTTCCGGCGCCGCGTTCTGGATCTCGTCAGCCATCGTCAGAACTCCAGGCCACCCTCACGGGCGGCATCTGCGAGCGCCTTGATGCGCCCATGGAACAGGAAGCCGCCGCGATCGAACACGACGGTGGTGATGCCGGCGGCCTTGGCCGCCTCGGCGACGGCCTTGCCAACCTCGGCGGCGGCGGTGACGCCGGCGCCCGAGCCGTCCGTGCCCAGCGTCGAGGCGGCGGCGACGGTGTGACCGTTCGCGTCGTCGATGACCTGCGCGTAGATGTGGCGGCCGGTGCGGTGCACGGACAGGCGGGGACGCCCACCGGCACGCGCGCGCAGCTGGGTGCGAACGCGCTGGCGGCGCTTGGCGAAGAGAGAGAGCTTTGCCATCTTACTTCTTCTTCCCTTTCTTGCNGAAGATGTACTCGCCCGCATACTTGATGCCCTTGCCCT
>BACX01000091.1 GCA_000333335.1 Sphingomonas-like bacterium B12
CCGCCGGGCTTCATCTTCTGTGCGAGCAAGTCCGATCGGGCCAGGATTCATGAAAGCGGCGCTTGGCGTGGCGTGCCTTGGCCACGGATCGGGGTGGAGCAGCCACCCGCGTGTCAGCGACGCATCGGGGAGCCGCTCGAGCACTTCCAGCGCGTCGCCGAGATGGAGGCGGACGTTGTCGAGCTTGCGGTCTCGCACCTGCATCAGCGCGCCGACCATGCCGTCGAGGAACGGCTCGCAGCCGATGAAGCCCATGTCCGGCGCGTTGGCCGCCTGCCAGCCCATATGCTCGCCTTTGCCGAAGCCGATCTCGATCGCGAGCGGCATGTCGCGGCCGAACAGCGTTTCGGCGTCGAGCGGCCCCTCGTCGGGCACGGAGAGCTCCGGCAAGGTTTCCTCGACGAGCGCAGCCTGCTGTGCGCGCAGCGGATGGCCCTGGCGGCGGCCGTAGAGGCGGCGGATCGACAGCGGATCGTTCATGACCGGCGCTCTAGCGGTCGAATGCGAGTCTTGCACCCCCGGAACGTGGCTTTTGTCAACTCGTTGATGCGGCTGGAGGAGAGACAGTCATGGACGCCAAGCAAGACCCGCGCATCGAAAAGGCGCTCGATCACATCGCGGTCGCCCCGCCCGAGGTGCGCGAGGCACACGATGCGGAGCATCACGCGAAGCTGGCAGACGATCCGAGCCACGAGGACAGCAGGCTTGATGTCGGCCTGGACGAGAGCTTCCCGACCTCCGATCCGGCCTCCGCGACGCAGCCGGGCCATGCCGATCCGGCACCCTCGTCCGGCTATGACGAGGCGGCGGAGAAGGCGCGGGAACGCGACAAGGCGGATCGCGGCTGACGCCGGCCGCTAGACTCTGGTCGTAGTCACCTAGACGCAACACTCGCGCCATATCGCATCTTATCAACAGCTTTGCGGTGCACGGATGTTGCGCCGCACAACATTCCATGCTTCGATCATGTCCGGGACCGTGGTTGGTTAAGCCTCGCGTAACCAGACGAGGCGTATTCTCCGCGGGACGAACGGTGGGGAATGAAGCATGGGTACGCAGTCACGACCGGCAGATGGCGCGATGACACTGGCAGAGATGAAGGAGTTCGCCTCCTTCCCCGCCGCGACGCAGCGCTATATCCGACGCTCTCTCGATGTCGGCCTCGAACGGCAGGACGCGCTTGGCCGCTGGTCGCGCGACGTGGTGGAGGCGGCGAGCATCCGCGCCCAGACCCGCGTCTACGGCCGCCTCGACGGCCTGCGCGCGATCGTGCCGGACGATAGCGGCCTCGATGCGATCGAGCCGTTCATGGCGCCGCTGGTGACGATGTCGGCCTTCGATCTCGGCCAGGACCGCCTCTGCAGCTTCGGCGCCTACCGCTTCCTCTACGAGCGCCTGCTCGGCGCCTCGGTGCGGCCGTGGCTGCCCGGTGCCTTCTGCGCGGCGGCGGCTTTGCCGCACCTCCATCCCGATCGGCGGCGCGCCTTGCTCCAGTCGATCAGCGAGGCGGCGGCGACGGCGGCGGGCTGGTCGGCCCGCGAGCCGAGCTTCTACCCGGAATGGGTGGAGAAGGTGGACACCCGCCTGGCCAACTGAGGTTCCCGCTCCGGGTCGCGAAACCGGCCCGGAGTATTTTCGATTTCAATTTTCCTTATTATTCGGGCATGGCGGGGATCGAAACGGAACGGGCGCGAGAGCGTTCGCTCCCCAGCCTTCACCGGAGATGCCCGATGCCTGCCATCCGCCTCGAAACCAAGCGCGTCGAGAAACCCTGGGGGCGGCACGATCTCTGGCCCGGCTTCGACGATGTGCCGGAAGGCGGCACGCCGATCGGCGAGATCTGGTTCCAGGCGCCCAAGGGCGTCGGCGAGGACGATCCGGAACTGCTGATCAAATATCTGTTCACCGCCGACAAGCTCTCGGTTCAGGTCCACCCCGACGACGCATACGCCCGCGCCCACGGCCATGAGCGCGGCAAGAGCGAGGCGTGGCAGATACTTTCGGCGGAACCACACGCCACCATCGCGATCGGCACGCTGAAGCCGATGACCAAGGAGGAACTGCGCGCCGATGCCGAGAGCGGCAAGATCGAGGACGAGCTCGACTGGAAAGCGGTGAAGGCCGACCAGTTCTGGTATTCGCCCGCCGGCACCGTCCACGCGATCGGGCCGGGCCTCGTGCTGATCGAGGTCCAGCAGAATGTCGATCTCACCTATCGCCTCTACGATTATGGCAGCGATCGCGAACTGCATCTCGATGACGGCGTCGCCTGTGCCGATCCGGTGCCTTACGTGGCGCCGTTCACGCCCTATGATCTGGGCGAGGGCCGTCGCATCCTCTCGGGAGATGGCGCCTTCGTGACCGAGCGCTGGACCGCCGCGCGCGCCGGCACGCTCAAGGCGACGCACGATCGGCCCGTGTGGCTGGTGCCGCTCAAGGGCGATGGTGTGGTGGATGGCCAGCCGATCGGGCCGGGTGGCGTGTGGCTCGCCGACAGCGATGTCGCGCTTGAAGTGAAGGATGGTGCCGACCTGCTGCTCGCCTATCCGGGGGGCGCAGTGAACGAGGGGCTGATCGCTTAGGGCGTCAGCTTCCCAGCCAGCTCGTATCGATCGTCGCGAAGCGGTCGATATGGTTGGCGGTGGCCGCCAGTCGCGCCTCGTCGAGGATGCGCACGCGGCCGTTGGTGCGGGCGATCACGCCTTCCTCGACGAGTTGGCGCATCATCCGGTTGACGTGGACGGCGGTAAGGCCCGTCGCGTCGCCGATCTCCTCCTGGGTCAGCGGCAGCGGGATGCCATCCGTCACCGCTTCGCCACCGGCGCGAAGCCTGCGCATGACGTCGCAGATCAGCGCCGCGACGCGTGCACGCGCCGACGTGCGGCCGACCGAGGCGAGCCGGTCCGCCAGCGCCACGCGCTCGGCCTGCGCCAGCGTGAAGAGCAGCAGCCCGAGCCGGGGGTGCTCGCTGAACAGGCGGCGCAGCGCCGCCTTGTCGATCACGCCCACCGCCGCATCCGTCGCGGCGACCAGGGTGAAGGGTGCGACGTTCCACGCCATGCCGGTGTCGCCGGCAAACTCGCAGGGCAGGTGGACGGAGAGGATCTGGCGGTTGCCGTCGGGCAGCAGCATCGAGGAATAGAGCCAGCCGCGCCGCACCACGAACAGCTCGCGCGCGGGCGCCTGCTCGGCCCGCAGCACATGGCCACGGGACACCAGCCTCTCGCTCTCTTCCAACGCCCCAAGCGCGCGGCGCTCGGTATCACCAAGGCGGATATATCGGCCGAGCCGATCCGCCAGACAGCTTTGAACCACCGCTCCTCCGCTCGTCCCCCGTTACAGTTCCGTTCCGTAACCGGATCGCGGCCGTTGCGCGCTAACAACGATCAAGATTTGAAGGACTTGTCGGGATCGCGCGACGAGCGGCTGGAGGCGTGCCTTGTGCGCCACTGCGAATCCTCTAGGAAGCGCTGTCATGGACAGAATTGTTATCCGCGGCGGTGCCAAGCTCTCGGGCCGTCTTCCTATCTCCGGTGCGAAGAACGCGGCGCTCACCCTGCTGCCGTGCGCGCTGCTGACCGACGAGCCGCTGACGCTCGGCAACCTGCCGCGCCTCGCCGACGTGGACGGGTTCGGCCACCTGCTGAACGGCATGGGTGTGTCCACCGCGATCGCGGGCGGCAGCCCGGACGAGTTCGGCCGCACCATGACGCTGGACGCGCGCCGTATCACGTCGACCACCGCGCCCTACGATTTCGTGCGCAAGATGCGCGCCTCGATCCTGGTGCTCGGCCCGCTGATCGCGCGGATGGGCGAGGCGACCGTCTCGCTGCCCGGCGGCTGCGCGATCGGCAACCGCCCGATCGATCTGCACCTGAAAGCGCTGGAGGCACTCGGTGCGAAGCTGGAGATCACCGCCGGCTACGTGAAGGCGATCGCGCCCGATGGCGGGTTGAAGGGCGGCCACATCGCCTTCCCGATCGTGTCCGTCGGTGCCACCGAGAACGCGCTGATGGCGGCGTCGCTCGCCCAGGGCGAAACGATCATCGACAATGCCGCGCGCGAGCCCGAGATCGTCGATCTCTCCCGCTGTCTCGTCGCGATGGGGGCGGAGATCGAGGGGATCGGCTCCGAGCGGCTGATCGTCCATGGCAAGCCCAGCCTGCACGGTACCACCTATCGCGTGATGCCGGACCGGATCGAGGCGGGCAGTTATGCCTGCGCGGCGGGCATCACCGGTGGCGAGCTGGAGCTGGTCGGCGCCCATGCCGACGAGATGGGCGCGATCCTCTCCGGCCTGCGCGAGACCGGCCTCCATGTCGAGCCGACAGCCGATGGCGTGAAGGTCGCGGCCAACGGCAAGCTCAAGCCGCTGACAATCTCGACCGCGCCCTATCCGGCCTTCCCGACCGACATGCAGGCGCAGTTCATGGCGATGCTGACGCGCGCCGATGGCGCCTCGGTGCTGACCGAAACGATCTTCGAGAACCGTTACATGCACGTGCCGGAACTGGCGCGGATGGGCGCGGACATCCAGGTCCATGGCCGCACCGCCGTGGTGAAGGGCGTCGACAAACTCGTCGGAGCGGAGGTGATGGCGACCGATCTGCGCGCTTCGATGAGTCTGGTGCTCGCCGGCCTCGCCGCCGAGGGGGAGACGCGGGTGCACCGCGTCTACCATCTCGATCGCGGTTATGAGCGGCTGGAAGAGAAGCTGAGCGCGGTCGGCGCCGACATCGAGCGCGAAGCCGACAGCTAAACTGTTGCGTTTCTGCGCTTTCCTTAGCGCTTCGGTAATCTCGCCCGTTCATCAGGGCGGGGGAGATTATCGATGTACACCTTTCAGTTCGACGCGGCACGCGAGTTGCTGGATATACGCTGGCAAGGGCCGTTCACCCCGCTGGCGGTGGCCGATTACGCTCGGAAGCTGAAGAACCGCTTCATCGCCGAGGGGTTCAGGCCCGGCTACCTGCTGCGCATGGACATGACCGACAGCTTCGTGCAGCCGCGCGAGGTGCTCGGCGCCTTCTACGAGAGCTTCTACGATTTCCCCAAGGCGCGGCGGATCGCGATCGTCACGCCGAGCGCGGTGGCACGGATGCAGGTGCGCCGGATCATGACCCAACCCTATCTGCGGATCTTCGAGACGGCGGAGCCGGCGCTCGACTGGTTGCTGGAACCGGAACTGGTTTGATCGGGTCTACTGGTTCTTGATGTAGAAATCATAGTGGATGCGCACCCAGGCACCCACCATCGGCCTGCCGTTCACGCGCGGCGGCATCACCCGGAACTGCCAGGCGGCGTTGACCATCGATCGCGCGAAGCCCGATCCCGGCGTGTCGCCGATTTCCTTGCAATCCTCGACCCGATAGTTGGCGACCGTGCGGCAGGCGATCTCGCCCCAGCCGGGCATGCGCAGGCCGTTCTTGGGCAGGTAGAAATCCATCTCCTGCTGGGTCGGCGGATGGGGATACCATTCGGCATTATACAGGCGATCGCCCGGCCCGCCGCCGCCCGATCCATTGTCGTCGCCCGCCCCCGATCCATCCGCTTGCTGTCCACCGGCGGCTGCCTTGTCGGCGGCGCGGTTCGGCTTGGTCGAGATGTCGGACTGGACGAAATCGTCGTGGCTCATCGGGATGACGTTCCACGGGATCGGCGGCGGTGGCACGACCGGGGGCGGCGTCTTGGGTGTCGGCTTGGTCTCGGTCGGCTGCACCGTCTTGTGCGCGGGTGCCGCCTGCACCGCCTTCTGCGCCGAATGGCTCGGCTTGTCGCCCTGCACGTCGATCGTGGTCAGCGAGCCGGGCGGCTTGCTCGGCAGCGTATCGGGCAGCAGGCCGAGGCGCAGCAGCATCCAGATCAGCGCGGCCACCAGCGCCAATGCGATCGCGAAGCTCGACGCGCGACTGCCGAGCGTCGGGCGGTTCACATAGGAGGAGGGGGCAGCGTACGCCGGGCGCATCGTTGGCCGATCTAAAGGGCCGCGTGCCGCACCGCAACGCGATGACAGACAATTAATGCGCGGTCACACCCAGATGTCGAGGATGTGGATGAGCAGACCGACCGATCCGCCCACCAGCGTGCCGTTGACGCGGATATACTGGAGATCGCGCCCCACCGCCTGCTCCAGCCGGCCGGTGACGGTCTTAGCGTCCCAGCCGCGCACGGTGTCGGAGACGAGGCGTACGATGTCGGCGCCGTAACCGACCACGATCCCCACCACCGCGCGCCGCGCGAAGCGGTTGACCGTGGCGGCGAGCGCGGCATCGGCCTGCAACGTAGACCCGAGCTGCCGGATCGCCCTCACGAAGCGACCGGCGGCCATCGCATCGGGATCGCGCGCCATGCGGAGCATACCCGCAGGCGCCGACTCCCAAACACCCTGCCACATTGGGGCCAGCGCCGGATTGTCGATCATGTCGGATTTGAAGGGCTGCACGCGCGCTTGCATCTCGG
>BACX01000090.1 GCA_000333335.1 Sphingomonas-like bacterium B12
CCTCGATCGCTCGTCTCCTCGTCGATCACGACGCGGGCGACGTTGGCGGGCTGCAGCGCGTTGACCACGAAGGTGGCGACGTCGGGCGACCAGGGGATGATGTCGATCTTCTCGCCCTGCATCTCCTGCACGACGGCCTGCACGCGGCTGCCCTTCATGCCGACGCACGCGCCGACCGGGTCGATCGAGCTGTCGCGCGAGATCACGCCGATCTTGGCGCGCGAGCCGGGATCGCGGGCGGCGGCCATGATGGTGATCACGCCGTCGTAGATTTCGGGGACTTCCTGCGCGAACAGCTTCTTCATGAAGTCCGGATGCGCGCGGCTGAGGAAGATCTGCGGGCCACGCACTTCGCGGGCGACGCGCAGGATCAGCGACCGGATGCGGTCACCGACGCGCACCACTTCGCGCGGGATCTGCTGGTCGCGGCGGATGACGCCCTCGGCGCGGCCGAGATCGACGACGACATGGCCGAACTCGACGCGCTTCACCACGCCGGTGATGATCTCGCCGACGCGATCCTTGAACTCGCCATACTGGCGCTCGCGCTCGGCATCGCGGACCTTCTGGAAGATGATTTGCTTGCTGGCCTGCGCCTGGATGCGGCCGAACTCGATCGGGGGCAGCGGATCGACGATATAGTCGCCGATCGCGGCGTCCTTCTGCAGCTTCTGCGCGTCGGCCGGGGAAATCTGGGTGAAATAGTTGTCGACCGCCTCGACCACCTCGACGACGCGCCACAGACGCAGGTCGCCGGTGCGCGGATCGATCTTCGCGCGGATGTCGTTCTCGGCGCCGTAGCGGGTCTTGGCGGCGCGCTGAATGGCGTCCTCCATCGCCTCGATCACGATCTCGCGATCGATGAGCTTCTCCTTCGCCACCGAATCGGCGATGGCGAGCAGCTCTGCCTTGTTGGCGGACATGACGGTGGCCACGGTTCAGGCTTCCTTTTCGATGATGCGGTCCGCACCCTCAGTCGAGAGCGGTGCGGTGGCCTTGATGAGCGCGTCGGTCAAGAGCAGCTTGGCGGACGCGATGGACGTGAAGGGGAAGGCGAAGGGTTCGCCGGACTTGAGCAGCGTGACGGTGATCGTCTCGCCCTCGACGCCGTCGAGTCGGCCGTCGAGCTGCTTGCGGCCGGCAATCTCTTCGGCGAGGCGGATGCGGCCGTCGAAGCCCGCCCAGTCGATGAAGTCCTGAAGGCGCGTCAGCGGCCGGTCGATGCCCGGCGACGAGACCTCCAGCCGGTAGGCCTCCTCGATCGGGTCGGCGACGTCCAGCACCTCCGAAATGCGGCGCGAAAGCGCCTCGCAATCGGCGATGTCGAGCTGGCGGGTGTCGGGCCGCTCGGCCATCACCTGCAGCGTCGGATCGGACTTGCCGCCGAACATCGCCACGCGCACGAGGTCCAGCCCGAGCGCTTTCGCTTCGGGTTCGATCAGGCGGGTAAGCTCGGCGATGTCAGCCATACGACTCCGGACAATAAGATAAGCCGCCTCGCAGCCGGCCCCGGTGGGACCAGCCTCGGCAGAGTTTCCAATGTCGAGAAGGCCTCTGCCCTATAATCCGGTTGACGCCGCTCGGCAAGCGTGGTCCGGATGCGGCCGAAACCGGGCCGGGGGGACCGGTCCTCGCCAGCCCGGAGTAAGCCCGATGCGTCATTCCCTCCTCGCCGCCGCCTTGCTGACCGCCTCTCTGACAGCGATGTCTGCGTCGGCCGAACAGAATTTCGGCAACACCAAGCCGAATCCGGTCCAGCCCTTCACGGCGACCGCGGTCGCGACCTTCGACACGCCTTGGGCGATCGCCTTCCTGCCCGACGGTCACATGCTGGTCACCGAGAAGCCGGGCAAGATGTACCTCGTCAGCCAGACGGGATCGAAACAGCTGATCAACGGCGTGCCGAAGGTGCATTATGAAGGGCAGGAGGGGCTGCTCGACGTCCCCGTCTCGCCGCACTTCGCGACCGACCGCATGGTCTACATCACCTATGCGGAACAGGGCGCGGACGGTTCGGGCCTCGCGCTGGCGCGGGCCAGGCTGATCGGCACGTCGCTCGCCGGCCTGCAGGTCATCTGGCGGCAGATCCCGTATGGCAAGGGCGGGCAGGACGGGGGCATCGTCACCTTCGATCCCACCGGCAAATATCTGTTCCTGACGGTGGGCGAGCGGATGCGCTTCACCCCCGCGCAGGATCCCAACCAGGCGACCGGCAAGATCCTGCGCCTGACGCTCGACGGCAAGCCCGCGCCGGGCAATCCGTGGGCGGGCAAGACGGGGGCGGCGAGCGTCGTGGTGACCGATCCGCCCAAGGATGCCGAGGCGGCCAAGACCGCCAAGGGTCGCACCGTGAAGTGGCCGGGCACCAACCTGACGCCGGCCGAGACGTGGACGCTCGGCCACCGCAATCCCTACGGCCTCGCCTTCGACGCGAAGGGGCGGCTCTGGGAGATCGAGATGGGGCCGAAGGGCGGCGACGAACTCAACCTGATCAAGCCGGGCAAGAATTACGGCTGGCCGGTCGTTTCCAACGGCATCAACTATGACGGCGTGCCGATCCCGAAGCACGACACGCATCCGGAATTCGAGAAGCCGGTGGTCTATTGGACGCCGGTGATCGCGCCCGCCGGCCTCGCTTTCTACGACGGCAAATTGTGGCCGCAGTGGAAGGGATCGGCCTTCATCGGCGGGCTGGTAAGCCAGGCGCTCGTCCGCATCTCCTTCGACGGCCCCAACGGCGCCCGCGAGGCCGAGCGCTGGGACATGGGCCACCGCATCCGCGATGTGGCCGAGGGGCCGGATGGCGCGCTCTGGGTGATCGAGGACGAGGATGCCGGGCGCCTGCTCAAGCTGACGCCCAAGAAGTAAGGCGCGGCGCCCGGTGCGCTGCCTCGGCTAGTGCGCCGCCTCGTCCTTCGCCATGAAGGCGTGGCTGAGGCCGTGGTAGAGCCGTTCCTCGCAGACGAAGCCCGCCACCCAGTCGGCGATGATCGCGGTGGCGAGCAGCGGCAGCAGCAGGCCATGGCTGGCGGTGGCTTCCGAAAGGATGACCACCGCCGTCAGCGGCGCGCGCACCACGCCGGTGAAATAGCCGACCATGCCGAGCAAAACGACCGGGCCGGCCGCCGTCGCCGGGAAGAACCAGCGCAGCAGGTCGCCAAGGCCCGCGCCGGTGGCGAGGCTCGGTGCGAAGATGCCGCCCGGTAGCCCCGACACGGCGGTCGCCAGCGTGGTCGCGAACTTGGCGGGGCCGAACCAGCCGGGCGCGTTGGCGCCGCTGATCATCAGCCGCGCCGGCTCGTAGCTGGTGCCCCAGGTCAGGCCGGTCGCGCAGCCGACCGCCGCGACCACCAGCCCCATGCCCGCCGCCGTCCAGACCGGGCGCCGGCGCACCGTCACCAGCCAGGGATGCTGCGACAGGCTGAACGCCAGCATGAAGCGGGAGAACAGGCCGCCGGTCAGTCCGCCCGCCACGCCCGCCACCGGGATCACCAGGATCGCCTTGGCGAGCGGCAGCGTCGCGCCGACCGCGCCGAAATAGACGTAATCGCCGTTGAGGCCGAGGCTGACCATGCCGGAGATCAGCACGGCGGTCATGACCAGCAGGGTCATGCGCTGTTCGTAGGCGGCGGCCAGCTCCTCGATCGCGAAGGTGACGCCGGCGAGCGGGGTGTTGAACGCCGCCGCCACGCCGGCGGCACCGCCTGCCACCATCACGGAGGCCCGGATCGGCACGCGGAACAACTTGTGCGCATAGGCCATGATCGTGGCCGAGATCTGCACCGTCGGCCCTTCGCGACCGACGGACGCGCCGGCGAGCAGCGCGCCGATCGTCACCACGAACTTGAACGCGGCCGTCTTCGCCGAGGCGAGCGAGCGCATCGCGCCTTCCGGATCGAAGCGCGCCGCCATGATCTGCGGGATGCCCGAGCCGCGCGCGTCCGGCGCCACCCGTCGGGTCAGCCAGACGAGGAGGGCGAAGACGGCGGGCGTCAGGATCAGCGGCGCCCACCAGGCGAGATGGACGACATCCAGAAAGCGCGCGCTGGCCCAATCGGCGAGGCGCGCGAAGAGCAAGGCGACGAGGCCGAGCATCACCGCGCCGGACAGGATCGCCGCACGCTTGCGCCAGACCGGCGCGGTCGGCCCGTGACGGCGGGCCAGCACCATGGCGCGGCGGAGCTGGCGGTTCTGGTTCATGCCGCGGCCGGCACGTTCGCTGGCACATCCGTGCGGCGGTACCGGAAATACCAGACCTCGTGCCCCTTGGCGGCGGCCTTGGCCTCGTAGCGGTTTTCGGCCAGTCATCGGGGCGG
>BACX01000089.1 GCA_000333335.1 Sphingomonas-like bacterium B12
AGGATACGCAGGCCGGTCGATCTTCCTGGTAACTGATAGGAAAACTACCTTCTTCAAATTGCTTCGCTTGTCCTTATGCGACGTTTTCATGCCCATGAACGACAGTCATTCCAATTCCGTACCTACGCGCATCGGTCTGCTGCTGATCGACGGTTTCGCGCTGATGTCCTATGCGTCCTTCATCGAGCCGTTCCGCGCCGCGAACAGCCTCGCGGGCAGGGCGCTGTACGACTGGGTGCATATCGCGCGGGGGGGCGAAGGTGCGCTGGCGTCGAACGGCGCGCGACTGGTCGCGGATGCCGGCATCCGCGAGGCGATCGACTGCGACATGCTGTTCGTCTTCGCGGCGGGCGATCCCGCAGCGTTTCGCAACGATGCCTGCTTCGCCTGGCTGCGCGCGATGGCCCGGCGTGGCGTCCCGATCGGTGGTGTATCCGGCGGGCCCTACCTGCTCGCGAGGGCCGGGCTGCTGGGCAACCGGCGAGCCACCATCCACTGGGAGCATGCGGTCGCGCTCCAGAGCGAGTTTCCGGACCTGATGCTGGAGCAGGGCCTCTACGTGATCGACCGCGACCGGATGACCTGCGCCGGGGGCACGGCGGGGCTGGACCTCGCCCTGTGGCTGATCGCGCGCGATCATGGTGCCGCACTGGCGGCGCGTGTCGGGGAATGGTTCATCGGCGCTGGCCCGCGCGATCCCGACCGGGCGCAGCGCATCGATCTCGCAGCGCGCCACGGCAGTACCAATCCGCGCCTGCTGCTGATGCTGGAGGCGATGGAAAAGGCGATCGAGGAGCCGGTCGAACGCGACCATCTGGCACGGCGTGCGGGCGTGTCGCTGCGGCAACTGGAACGGCTGAGCATTGCCCATCTCGGCGCCAGCGTCGCGGAGATCTATCTCGCCATCCGGCTCGACCGGGCGATGGAATTGCTGCGGTCGACGGGAATGTCCGTCACCGAGGTCGCGATCGCCTCCGGCTTCCGCAGCCTCGCCCATTTCTCCCGCCGATTCCGGAAGCGGTTCGGCACCTCGCCGCGACGGCGATCCTAATAAGCCGGTGCGTTATGCGGAGCCGTGGCGATCGATCGTGCGATCGACGTGGATATCCGCAACCTGGTCCTGCTTCTCCATCAGCGTGAGCGTCCAGCGGACGTCGTCGGCCGCATCGTCCTGCAGCGAATATTGATGGATCAGGCATGTTTCGATGCCTGCCCGGTGGCGGGGCTGCCTGCAGGTCGCGCCATCGGCGATCAGCGCCGCGCGTGCGGTCTCGATCGGCGTTCCGGCCGGCAGCGCGGCCAGTATGCTCTTCTGCGCGGTCGCGGTTCCGTTGTCCTGCTTGTGGTAGCTTTCGAGCTGCTGCCAGTCTGGCAGGGGTGGCAGCGCCAGCGCCGGGCCGCCGGAGATGGCGACGAGAGCGGCGCCGCCGATCCAGAATATCCGTGTCATATCGTCATCCCTTGCTGGCCGGGGGAAGCGTGGAATCGTGGGAGGTCCAGCCGCCGCCGATCGCCTGGATCAGCGAGACGCTGGCCTGGAGGCGCTGGGTATCGAGCGCGATCGCCTGCCGGCGGACGCGCAGCGCGGTCGTCTGGGCGGTGACGACGTCGAGATAGTCGACCGCGCCCTTCACGTAGCGGTTGAGCGTCAGGCGCTCGGCCTGTGCGGCCTGATCGACGGCGCGATCCTCCGCCGATCCTTCGGTGCCCAGATGCTGAAGCTGGGAAAGTCCGTCCTCGACATCCGAAACGCC
>BACX01000088.1 GCA_000333335.1 Sphingomonas-like bacterium B12
GGCCGTCGCCAGATCAGGAAGAATTGCGCGCGATTGGCGAGCAGGGCGGCGCGCAGACCGTCGAACACCTCGATCGGAAAGCCGCCCCGGATTGGCCTCTGTCTTCAGCATGATCGGCGGCACCGCGCCGATCAGCACGGCCTTTGCGACGCGGCCCGGCTCGGCCNGCGCGACATAATGCGCGACCTCGCCTCCGCCGGTCGAATGGCCGATATGGACAGCGTTCTTGAGGTCCAGCGCCTTCGCCAACTCGATCACGTCGGCTGCGTAGGTGTCCATCTCGTTGCCGGTGTCGGTCTGGCTCGATCGGCCGTGGCCGCGCCGGTCGTGCGCGATCACGCGATAGCCTTCGCCCAGAAAGAACATCATCTGCGCGTCCCAGTCGTCCGCGCTCAGCGGCCAACCGTGGTGGAAGACGAGCGGCTGCGCATCCTTCGGCCCCCAATCCTTGTAGAAGATGGTCGTGCCGTCCTGCGTGGTGATCGTGCCCATCGTGCGACTCCCTCGTTGCGATGGCGGAACGTATCACGGGAATTGTGACTGTCCCACGCTGTCAGGGGGCGAAGGGCAGATTTTGCGTTCACCCGGTCCCGCTTCGCGGATAGAGCGCGGGGCATGACCGAACGGCTCCGCATCGTCTCGCTCCTGCCCAGCGCCACCGAGATCGCCTGCGCGATCGGCTTCGGCGATGCGATCGTCGGTCGCAGCCACGAATGTGACTGGCCGCCGGCTGTCTCCGCCCTGCCGCCGGTCACCGCGACCAAGCTGGAGAAGGGCCTCGTCTCGATCGAGATCGAGCGACGGGTGCAGCAGATCGTGGCGTCCGGCCTGTCGGTCTACGAGGTCGATGCGCCGCTGCTGCGCGCGCTCCGGCCGGACGTGGTGCTGACCCAGACGCACTGCGCGGTCTGCGCGGTCACCCCGTCCGATCTCGACGAGGCGCTGTCCGACTGGACGGGCACCGCGCCCGATCTCGTCAGCCTCGCGCCCGACGACATGGGCGACGTGTGGGGCGATTTCGCGCGGGTAGGGGCTGCTCTTGGAGCCGAGGCGCAGGCCGAAGCGGTGGTCGCCGATCTCAAGGCGCGGATCGCGGCGGTGTCGGCACGCGTCGCGGGGCGCGCGAAGCCCCGTGTTGCGGCGATCGAGTGGCTCGATCCGCTGATGGTCGCCGGCAACTGGGTGCCCGAGTTGGTCGCGGCGGCGGGCGGGGAGAATCTGCTCGCGGTGCCGGGGCAACATTCGCCGTGGCTGGAATGGAACGACCTGATCGCCGCCGATCCGGACCTGATCGTGCTGATGTCCTGCGGCTTCCGCATCCCGCAGACGCTCGCCGAACTGCCGACGCTCGAAGCCGACCCGCGCTGGCAGGGGCTGCGCGCGGTGCGCGAGGGACAGGTCTACGCCACCGACGGGCAATATTTCTTCAACCGGCCCGGCCCGCGCCTCGTCGAATCGACCGAGATACTGGCCGAAATCTTTCACCCCGGCATCGATTTCGGCCACGAGGGCACCGGCTGGGTCCGGGTGAAACAGGAGAGCTTCGCGTGAGCGTCACCATCTACGGCATCAAGAATTGCGACACGATGAAGAAGGCGCGGACGTGGCTGGACGACCACGGCGTCGCCTATGATTTCCACGACTACAAGGCCTCCGGCATCGGCCGCGCCGAGCTCGACAAATGGGTGGCCGAGCATGGCTGGGAGACGGTGCTCAACCGCGCCGGCACCACCTTCCGCAAGCTGCCGGACGCCGACCGCGAGGGGCTGGACGCCGAAAAGGCGATCGAGCTGATGCTGGCTCAGCCCTCGATGATCAAGCGGCCGGTGCTCGATCTCGGCGGGCATACGCTGGTCGGCTTCAAGCCGGAGCGCTACGAGGCGGCCTTCGCCTGATGCCCGTCGCGCTCCCCTGGCCTGACACGCCGATCGCGCGGGTCGAGGCGCTGGCGCTGGTCCAGACGCTCAACGCCGATCTGCTCAGCCACGACAGCGCCACGCTGACGCTCGATCGCTGGTGCGCCGATCACCGGCTCGCCGATCCGGGCGCCAAGGTGGTGGCCGAGCGAGTGCGAGGGCAGGACAAGCCCGCCACGGCGGAGGTGCGCGCCGCGCTGCGCGTCGATGCGGCGACGCCGGTCGCCTATCGCAGCGTCCGCCTGCGCTGCGGGGATCATGTGCTGTCGGAGGCCGACAACTGGTACGTGCCCGGCCGGCTCACCCCCGCCATGAACAAGGCACTGGAGACGAGCGACATCGCCTTCGGGCGCGCGGTGCAGGCGCTGCGTTTCTCCCGCCACACGCTGGCCGCGACCCTGCTCTGGTCGCCGCTGCCGGTGGGCTGGGAGATGAGTGGCCTGCCCGGTCCGCCGCGCGGGCCGACGCCACTCGTGATCCCGCATCACGTGCTGGAGCATCGCGCCGTGCTGGCGACGCCCGATGGCACGCCCTTCAGCCTGGTGGTTGAGGACTATACCGCCGCCATCCTCGACTTCCCGCCGCCCGCAGGCTAGGCCTCGCGCCCATGTCCACCACCTTCACGCTCGACACCTCGACGAGCCGCGCGCACCCGACGCCCGCGCCGATGAAGCGGCTCACCGTACCCGCTATCGGCAAGCGCAAGGGCGGCGAGCCGATCGTGATGCTCACCGCCTACACCGCGCGCATGGCGCAACTGCTCGATCCGCATTGCGACGTGCTGCTGGTCGGCGACAGCTTGGGGCAGGTGATCTACGGCCTGCCGTCGACGTTGCAGGTCACGCTCGACATGATGTGCGCGCACGGCGCCGCCGTGGTGCGCGGCTCATACCATTCGGTCGTGATCATCGACATGCCGTTCGGCAGTTACGAGCAAAGCCCGGAGCAGGCCTTCGCCTCGGCCTCGCGGATCATGGCGGAGACGGGTGCCGCCGGCGTCAAGCTGGAGGGCGGGGAGGCGATGGCGCCGACCGTGGCGTTTCTCTCGCAGCGCGGCATCCCGGTGTGCGGCCATGTCGGCCTCACCCCGCAGGCGGTCAACGCGCTCGGCGGCTATGGCGCGCGCGGCCGCAGCCCGGAAGAAGAGGCCAAGATCCTCCGCGACGCGAAGGCGATCGCCGACGCCGGCGCCTTCCTGCTGGTGATCGAGGGCGTGGTCGAGCCGATCGCGGCGGCGATCACCAAGGCGGTCGCCTGCCCGACGATCGGCATCGGCGCGTCGGTGGACTGTGACGGGCAGGTGCTGGTGATCGACGACATGCTGGGCATGTTCGAGCGCACCGCGCGCTTCGTGAAGCGCTACGACGATCTCGCCGCCCGCATCGCGTCCGCGGCCGAGAGCTATGCCGCCGAGGTACGCTCGCGCAGCTTTCCCACCGCGGCCGAGACATACGCTCCCAAGTAGCTGTTCCGTTCGGCCCGACTCATCGCTAAGGTCCGCCGAATTTTTGAGGGCGCGCAGGCCCCGCTGGAGATTTTGATTGGCACGTACGCCCGTGAATAACGAAGCCTTCATCCGCGAAGTGGACGACGAGGTCCGCCGCGAGCAGACGGCGAAACTGGCTCGCCGCTACGGCGTGATCGTCGGCGTGATCGTCGTGCTGGCGCTCGCCGCCTTCGGTGGCACCTTGTGGTGGCGTTCGCATCAGGCGGCCGTCGCGGCGGAGCGGGGCGACACCTTCATGGCGGCGATGGCGTCGATTTCCGGCGGCAAGGACGACGATGCGAAGAAGCAGCTGGCCGCGATCGCCGGCAGCGGAGCGGAGGGCTATGCCCCGCTTTCCCGCATGCTCCAGGCCGATCTGTTGGTGCGCGAGCGCAAGGACAAGGAAGGAGCCGACGCCTTCCTGAAACTGTCGCAGGATGGATCGGTGCCGCAGCCGCTGCGCGACGTCGCGCTGGTCCGCGCCACCACGATCCAGTTCGACACGCTGCCGCCGCAGCAGGTGATCGACCGGCTGAAGCCGCTCGCGCAGACGGGTAATCCGTGGTTCGGCAGCGCCGGCGAGATGACCGGCCTCGCCTACATGAAGCTCAACCAGCCGAAGAAGGCCGGCGAGCTGTTCGTGTCGATGACCAAGGACAAGAGCGTGCCGGCCTCGCTGCGCATGCGCGTGGGGCAGCTCGCGGCGGATCTCGGCTACGAGGCCGTTCAGCCTCAGGACATGCCGGCCTCGTGATGGCAACGGGGGATCGGACGGGATTGATGGATCGTATGATGGGGCGGAACGGCATGAATTATGGGCGTCGGGTGTCGATCGCGGGCACGCTCGCGGCGGCGATGCTGCTGACGGGCTGCAGTGTATTCAAGGGACATGGCGACAAAGGCCCCAAGACGGCGGTGCTGGGCGAACGCATCCCGGTGCTGACGCAGGAAAGCAGTGCTGGCACCGATGCCTCGATCTCGGCGACTCCGGTGGCGCTGCCTCCGGCCGAGGTCAATCCGAGCTGGCCCCAGCCCGGCGGCAACGCGCAGAAGGCGATGGGCAACCTCGCGCTCGGCGCCTCGCCCACCCGCGTGTGGGACGTCAATCTCGGCAAGGCCGGCGCCAATGAGCGGCTCGCCGCCGCGCCGGTGATCGCCGACGGCCACCTCTTCGCGATCGACGCGCAGGCGCGCGTTCACGCCTATGACGCCCAGACCGGCCGCGAGCTGTGGGAAACCCAGCTCAAGGCGAAGCCCGGCCCCAAGCTGAAGCAGGCGGGCGTGCTGGGCATGATCGGCATGAAGGAGGAGAAGCATTACAGCCGCTCCCTCTTCGGCGGCGGCGTCAGCTACGAGGCCGGCAAGCTCTACGCGACCAGCGGCCTCGGCGAAGTGGCGCAGATCGATGCGGCGAGCGGCAAGCTCGGCTGGCAGGTGACGCCGGGCGGCCCGCTGCGCGGCGCGCCCTCGATCGCCAACGGCTCGGTCTACGTGATGAGCGCGGACAATCAGATCTATGCGCTGAACGAGACCGACGGCAGCACCCAGTGGACCGCCTCCGGCCCGCTGGAGACGGCGGGCGTGTTCGGCACCGGCGCACCTGCGATCGCGCGCGCCACGGTGATCGCCGGCTTCTCCTCGGGCGACCTCAACGCCTATCGCTACGAGAACGGCCGCATCGTGTGGCAGGACGCGCTGACCCGCACCTCCATGTCCACGACCGTGGGCGACGTGACCGATATCGATGCCAGCCCTGTGGTCGATGAAAGCCGCGTCTATGCGGTAGGTGCCGGCGGCCGCATGATCGCGCTCGACCTCACTACCGGCCAGCGCCTGTGGGAAGTGAATATCGGCGGCATCTCCACGCCCGCGCTCGCCGGCGACTGGCTGTTCGTGGTGGCCGACGACGCCAAGCTCTATTGCATCGAGCGGACCACCGGAAAGATCCGCTGGAGCACCCAGCTGCAGCGCTGGAAGAACGAGAAGAAGAAGACCAAGCCGATCTTCTGGAACGGCCCGGTTCTGGTCAACGGCCGGCTCGCGGTGACCAACTCGCTGGGCGGGCTGGGTTACGTCTCGGCGACCGACGGCAAGCCGATCGGTGTCGAGAAGGCGGCCAAGGCCCCCTTCACGCTGGCGCCGGTGGTGGCCAACAACATGATGTATCTGCTGTCGAGCGACGGTCGCCTGACGGCCTGGCGGTAAGATACGCGAAGCCCTTTCCCGCGCGTTGCGGGAGAGGGCTATGATTCCGGCCATGATCGGCCCTAAAGGAGCCGCATGGCAAACCTGCCCACCGTCGCGATCGTCGGCCGACCCAATGTCGGCAAGTCGACCCTGTTCAACCGCCTCGTCGGCAAGCGCCTCGCGCTGGTGGACGATCGCCCCGGCGTGACCCGCGACCGGCGCGAGGGCGATGCCGATCTGCTCGGCGTGCCCTTCCGCATCGTCGATACCGCCGGCTTCGAGAGTGACGACCCGCAGACGCTGCCGGGCCGGATGCGCGCGCAGACTGAGGCCGCCGTCGCGCAGGCCGACGCCGCCATCTTCATGATCGACGCGCGCGCCGGCGTGACCCCGCTGGACGAGACGGTGGCGCAGTGGCTGCGCGGATCGGACACGCCGATCGTGCTCGTCTGCAACAAGGCGGAAGGCAAGGCGGCAGAGCCCGGCATCATGGAGAGCTTTGGCTTGGGCCTCGGCGATCCTATCGCGCTGTCGGCCGAGCATGGCGAGGGGATGGGCGACCTGTTCACCTCGCTGCTCCCCTATATCGACCGCGAGGATTTCGAGGAGGAGGAAGAGGACGAGGACGATCCCGATCGCATCCTCAAGCTCGCCATCGTTGGCCGTCCCAATGCGGGCAAGTCCACGCTGGTGAACCAGTTCCTGCAGGAAGAGCGGATGATCACCGGCCCGGAAGCCGGCATCACCCGCGATTCGATCGCGGTGGACTGGATGTGGCCGTCGCCGGAAGGGCGCTATCGCCCCGTCCGCCTGATCGACACCGCGGGCCTGCGCAAGAAGGCCAAGGTAGAGGACAAGCTGGAGAAGCTCTCCGCCTCTGACACGATGCGCGCGGTCGATTTCGCCGAGGTGGTCGTGCTGCTGCTCGATGCCACGCGCGGGCTTGAGGCGCAGGATCTGCGGATCGCCGATCATGTGCTGCAGGAAGGCCGCGCCCTCGTCATCGCGCTGAACAAGTGGGACGTGGCGGAAGGCCAGTCGGCGCTGTTCAACGGCGTGAAGGGCGCGCTGGAGGAGGGGCTGAGCCAAGTGAAGGGCGTGCCGCTGATCGCGGTCTCGGCCGCGACAGGCAAGGGTCTCGACCAGCTGCTCGGCGCCGCCTTCGAGACGCGGGACGCGTGGAGCAAGCGCGTCTCCACCGGCCAGCTCAATCGCTGGTTCGAGAAGGCTGTGGAGAAGAACCCGCCGCCCGCGCCCGGCGGCAAGCGCATCAAGCTGCGCTTCATCACCCAGGCCAAGACGCGCCCGCCGGGTTTCGTGCTGTTCGGCACGCGCGTGGACGAGCTGCCGATGAGCTACCAGCGCTACCTGATCAACGGCATCCGCAAGGAACTCGGTTTCGGCGCGGTGCCGGTGCGCCTGACGCTGCGCGCGCCGAAAAATCCGTTCGAGGGGCGGAAATCCTCCGAGTGAGCGAGCCGCTGCTGCTCGACCTTCGTGGGTTGCGCTGCCCCTGGCCCGCCATCCGCGTTGCCAGGGCGATTCGCGAGGCCGGGCCGGAGGCGCCCGATATCCTCGCGGTGGCCGACGATCCGGTCGCGCCGCGCGAAATCGGCGCGGTGGGGGAGGAGCGGGGATGGTCCGTCACCCCCGAAAACACGCAAATCGGCCCCGGACTTCGACTATCCGCTAGGGCGCGGTAACCTTCCTTTTACCCGATAGGGTGCATAGCCCGATCGTTAGTGTTGCGGGTGAAAGGGGTCGCCGCCGTGGCTATGGGAGCCGCCGAACTGGTCGATTGGGGCGTGTTCGCACGCGTCCGTACGGAACTGGGCTCCGGTTTCGTGCGCATCCTCGGCTATTTCCGCGAAGACGGGGTCAAGTCCGTCGATCAGATCGAACAGGCGATTCGCGACCGCTCGGCCGCCGCCCTGGTGCTGCCGGCGCACACGCTGAAGGGCGAGTCGCGCCAGTTCGGCGCGGTGCCGCTCGCCGAGCTTGCCGAGGTGATCGAGACGACCGCGCGCCGCTGCGTGGAAGCCCGCGAGACGCCGGACGAGCTGATCGAGAAGGTGGTCGAGCTGCGCCCGCTGTTCGACGCGACGCTCCGCCTGTTCGACCGCGAGGTGAACCCGATCGTCGAGCGCCGTCCGGGGCCGGGCGGCTTCGGTCGCAAGCCGGCGGGCAGCTTCGGCATGGCCCAGCGCTGACGGGCTGAGCATCGCTAGACAAAAAGGCCGGCCCCGTGAGGGAGCCGGCCTTTTTGTTGTCTTCGCCCCTCCCTTCCAGGGAGTGGCTTAAGTCCTCACGCCCCCGCGGTGCTCTCGCCCTCGCCGGCCGCCTTCGAGTTCAGCTGAATGTAGTTCTGGATCCCCATCAGCCTGATGAGATCGAACTGCTTGTCCAGGAAGTCGACATGCTCCTCCTCGGAGTGGAGGATCCGGCCGAACAGGTCGCGGCTGACATAATCCTGCACGCTCTCGGCATGGGCCATGCCCTCGCGCAGCGTCGGGATCGCCTCATCCTCGAGCGCCATGTCGCCCTTCAGGATCTCCTCGACGCTCTCGCCGATGCGCAGGCGGCCGAGCAGCTGGAAGTTGGGCAGGCCGCCGAGGAAGAGGATGCGCTCCGCCAGCCAGTCGGCATGCTTCATCTCGTCGATGGATTCATGACGCTCGTAATCGGCGAGCTTCTGCACGCCCCAATTGTCGAGCATCCGATAGTGCAACCAATATTGGTTGATCGCGGTCAGCTCGTTCTTGAGCGCCAGGTTCAAGAGTTCGATGACTTTCGCGTCACCCTTCATCGGAGCCTCCTTGGTTCAGAAGGCCCCATTACTCTTCACGGGACTGGAAACCCAGCGCGAACGACTCGCGCAAGTCATTCTCAGGCGGCGTCCGCCTGCTCCGAGGCGATCAACTGGCGGGCATAGGGCACGCACTGGCCGCAGCGCGGGCGGCAACCGAGCGAGGCATAGGCCGACAAAGGATCCCGGCAGCCCGAACGAGCAGCCTCGCGCACTTCGCGTTCACGCAGAGCATTGCAGACGCAGACGACCATTCGTGCCCTCTCCGGTGGAGTCGGATAAGGCTATAAGGATATTGCAAGCCAATCTCAATAAGAAGTGCGTGCGCGCTGGCGGAAAGCACAACGATCTCGACAATGTCGGCTACACCGCGCGGCACCACACCTTCTTCGAGATGCTCGGCAACTCTCCTTC
>BACX01000087.1 GCA_000333335.1 Sphingomonas-like bacterium B12
GGGCGAGCTGTTCGCCTTCGGGCTGCTGGGCGGCTGGCTCTCGGACCGGGTGGGACGCCGCTCCGTGATCGTCTGGCCTCGGCTCGTGCTGCTGGTGCTGATCTATCCGCTGTTCGTGCGGATCCTCGCGGCGCCCTCGCTCGGCACGCTGGCGCTCGGCGTGTTCCTGATGACCGCGCTCTACGCCATGGCGACCGCCACCGCGAACGTCTGCCTCGCCGAGAGCTTCCCGCGCGCGCGGCGCAGCACCGCCTATGCGGTCACCTACACGATGGCCGTATCGGTGTTCGGGGGCAGCGCGCAGTTCCTGATCACTTGGGCAATCAAGCGGACCGGCGACACGATGGTGCCGGCCTGGTGGCTGCTCGGCGCGACGCTGATCGGTGTCGTGGCGGGCGTGGCGATGCCGATGATCCGCGCGGAGCGCCGCCGCCTTCGCCCCGATCCTCTCATGACCCCAGCGAGATAGTCCGATGCCTCACGATCTGCCCGGATATGACGACGATCTGCGCGCCTGGCGCCACCATATCCACAGCCATCCCGAACTCTCCTGGCAGGAGCATGGCACCGCCGCTTTCGTCGAGGAGAAGCTGCGCAGTTTCGGCATCGGGGAGGTCGTCACCGGCATCGGCGGCACCGGCATCGTCGCGACGATCCGCAAGGGCAGCTCGCCGCGCGCGATCGGCCTGCGCGCCGACATGGACGCGCTACCGCTCACCGAGCAGCCCGGCCGCGCACACGGATCGCGGACGCCGGGTGTGATGCACGCCTGCGGGCATGACGGGCACACGACCATGCTGCTCGGCGCGGCGCGCTATCTGGCGCGGGAGGCGGACTTCGACGGCACCGTCCACCTGATCTTCCAGCCGGCCGAGGAATCCTTCGGCCCCGAGACCCAGCCCGGCGAGAAACCCGGCGGCGCCAACGCGATGATCCGCGACGGCCTGTTCGATCGCTTCCCAATGGACGCCATCTTCGGCATGCACAACCGCCCCGGCCTCGGCGCCGGCAAGCTCGGCGGGCGGGCCGGCCCGCTCTACGCGGCCGCCGACATCTTCGAGATCGTCGTGCGCGGCAAGGGCGTCCACGCCGCGCGCCCGCATCTGGGTGTCGATCCGGTGTTCGTCGGCGCGCAGATCGTCGTCGCGCTGCAGGGCGTGACCGCGCGCATGACCAACCCGCTGGAATGTGGGGTCGTCTCGATCTGCCAGTTCAACGCCGGCACCGCGCCCAACATCATCCCCGATCACGCGACGATGGTGGGCACGGTACGCACGATCGAGCCCGACGTGCAGGATAAGATCGAGCGTTCGATCCACGAGGTCGCGACCGGTGTCGCCGCGGCGTTCGGCGCGGTGGCGGAGGTGCGCTACATTCGCGGCCACCCCTCGCTCCACAACGAACCGGCCGCCTTCCGGGCTGCGCGCGAAGCGGCGATCGCGGTGGTCGGCGAAGCGCAGTTCGCCGACGTCGACGAACCGACCATGGGCGGCGAGGATTTCTCCTGGTTCCTGCGCGAGAAACCCGGTTGCTTCATGCTGATCGGCAATGGCGACGGCGGCGCCAAGGGCAGCACGATGCTCCACAACAACGGCTACGACTTCAACGACGACGTGGCGACGATCGGCGTCCGCTACTGGATCTCGCTGGTCGAGCACCTGCTCCGCCCCGGCGGCTGAGCCATCCGACAAGGGGATCGATCATGCGTATCCGGCCGTCCCGCTTCATCCTGCTGGCGGGGATCGCGATGCTGGCGACCACGGCCGGCGCCGCGCCGCACGAGCGGGCGACGCGCGCCGAGATCTTCGCCGCCCCGGCCTATGACGCGCTGAAGTTCAGCCCCGACGGGCGACAGATCGCGATGCTGCGGCCCACCAACGGCGTCCCCAACGTCTGGGTCGCACCGATATCGCACATCGCGAAGGCGGTGCCCGTCACCCGTTTCACCGATCGCGGTGCGGATGGCTTCCGTTGGGCCGCCGATGGCCGCTTCATCCTCGTCGAGAAGGATGTCGCCGGCGAGGAAGACAACCAGATCTACGCGGTGGACCTCCAGACCAGGACCGTCCGCGACCTGATCGCCAATCCAGCGGTGCAGGCGCATATCCTGAAGACCTCGGCGAAGCTGCCCGGCAAGGCGCTGATCAGCCTCAACGATCGCGATCCCAAATATTCGGACGTTTATCTGGTCGATCTCGCCAGCGGCGCGCGCACCCTCATGCTGCGCAACGACGAGCATTATACCAGCTTCGTCGCCGACAAGGATCTGCACGTCCGCCTCGTCGGGCGGGTCGATCCGGCCGATGGATCGACCACCTATTACGACATGGCCGGCGCGACGCCGCGCGCCTTCTTCCGCATCCCGCTGGCGGCGCTGCGCAGTTCGCGCGTGCTGGGGCTGAGCGGACCCGGCACGCTCCGCGTGCTGAGCAGCAACGACGGCGATCTCGCTTCGGTGGTGGATATCGACATCGCGACCGGCAAGGCCACGCCGCTCGCGCAGGCGAAAGAGGCCGACATCGTCGACCTCGTCACCGACGACAAGACCGGCGCCGTGCTCGCCACGGCGGAGGACCCGATGGTCACCCGCTGGACCGCCCGCTCGCCGGATGTGCAGGCCGATCTCGATATGCTGGCGGCGAAGCTCGGCGCGGGCTTCCAGATCGACGACGAGACCGACGGCGGGAAGCTGTGGCTCGTCCGCCAGATGCCGGCGGGGCGTTATTACCTCTGGAAGCGTGACACCCGCGCGCTGTCGCCGCTGGCATCGGCCCGGCCGGCGCTGGAGCAGCGCGCCATGCCGACGACGCTGCCGATCGAATTCCGCTCGCGCGACGGGCTGCGCATCACCGGCTATCTGACCCTGCCGCCCGGACTGTCACTTGAGGACGGCAGGCTGAAGGCGCCGGTGCCGCTGGTGCTCAATGTCCATGGCGGCCCGTGGCTGCGGGACTCCTACGAGTTCGATCCCGCCAACGTCTGGCTCGCCGAACTGGGCTATGCGGCGCTGTCGGTGAACTTCCGCGGCTCGTCTGGCTTCGGCAAGCATTTCATGCAGATCGCTGACCGCCAATGGTCGAAGACGATGCACGACGATCTGCTCGACGCGGTGCAGTGGGCGGTCGGACAGGGCGTCACGGCCAAGGACAAGGTGGCGATCTGGGGTCTGTCCTATGGCGGCTATTCGACGCTGGTGGGGCTGAGCTTCACGCCGGACGTGTTCCGCTGCGGCGTCGATATCGCCGGCCCCTCCAACCTCACCACGTTGCAGGACGACGCGCCGGACTGGTGGGTGTGGCAGCGCTCGCAGTTCGTCCTGCGCATGGGCGACGGCAGCACGCCGGAGGGCAAGCAGGATCTCGCCGATCGATCGCCGATCACCCACGCGGCGCAGGTGAAGAGCCCGCTGCTGATCGCGCAGGGGCTGAACGATCCGCGCGTGCGGCCCGCGCAGTCGATCAAGATGGCCGAGGCGGTGCGCGCGCACGGCACGCCGGTGACCTTGCTGCTCTACCCGGACGAGGGCCATGTGTTCGAGAAGGCGGCGACCGACATCTCCTTCCACGCCACCGCCGAGCATTTCCTCGCGCAATGCCTGGGCGGGACCGCCAAGCCCTATGGCAAGGATCTGGTCGGCTCGGGCATGCAGGTGCCGATGGGTGCGCAATACGTGCCGGGCCTCGAAGCGGCGCTGAAGGCCGGGCGATGAGGGCGGTTACTATCCTCCTGTCCGCCACGGTCCTGTCCGCGACCGCCTTTCCGACCGTCGCCGAGCAGGTCCGCATCGATCGCGACGCGATGGGCGTGCCGCATGTCTTCGGCGAGACGTCGGCCGCCGTCCTCTACGGCGCGGGCTATGCCGAGGCACAGGACCGGCTCGCCGACATGGAGATGTCCCGCCGCCGCGCGCTGGGCCGCACCGCAGAGCTGCTCGGCCCGTCCGCCGTCGCCTCCGATATTATTTCGCGCGACCGGATGCTGCCGCCCGCTGAGCTGCTGCGCATGTATCGCACTCTGGCGCCCGAATATCGGCGGATGATGCAGGCCTATGTCGACGGCGTGAACCGCGCGATCGACGAGATCGCGGCCGATCCGGCGCACCGGACACCCTACGAGTTCACCCAATGGGGCGCGAAGCCCGAGCGCTGGTCGCTGCTCGATTACCTGCAGATGGTCGCCGCCTTTCCGCGCGATCGGGAGGGAAACGAGCTGCAGAACCTTGCCTTCCTGAACGCGATGGTCGCGCGCTACGGGGAGGGGAAGGGCCGCGCGATCTTCGACGATCTGGTGCCGCCGAGCGACCCCGATTCCCCGACCGCGATCCCGGCGGGCGAAGACCTCGCGCCCGTGCGGCCGATGCCGAAGGCGACCTATCTCACGCTCGATGCCGGCAAGCCCGGATCGCCGAGCGCACCGCCGTCCACCTCCACGCAGGATCACAGCCGCTGCCTCGTCATCGGCCCGCAGCGATCGGCGAGCGGCAAGGTGCTGATGCTCGAATCCACCGCCGACGGGCCGGAAATCCACCTCCACGGCGGCGGCTTCGACAGCAGCGGCTTCACCGGCCCGGCCTGGGGCGTGCCGATCATGGGGCGCGGGGCGCATCATGGCTGGCTGGTGACGTCGGGCATGTCCGATTCCACCGACTATTTCGCCGAGAAGCTCGATCCCAAGAACCCCTATAGATACTGGTTCGACGGCCGCTGGCGCCGGATGGAACGGCGGCAGGAGACGATCCGGGTCAGGGGCGCCGCGCCTGTCGTCCACGAGGTCGCCGAGACGGTCCACGGCCGCATCATCTCCTGGGACAAGGTGCACGGCGTCGCCTATTCGGCGCGCTTCGCCCAGCGGGGACATGAGCTCGACAATTGGGTCGGCGTCGTCGAGATGCAGCGCGCGCGCTCGCTGCAGGAGTTCGAAGCCAAGGGCATCGCGGCGCTCTCGACCGATTTCGGCGTCTGCTACGGTGACGAGCAGGGCAATATCGGCTTCTGGGAAACCGGCCTGCAGCCCAGGCGCGCGCCGGAGGCCGATCCGCGCCTGCCGACGCCCGGCACCGGGCAATATGAGTGGCAGGGCTTCCTGTCGCTCGCCGAACGGCCGCACATGCTCAACCCCAAACAGGGCTATATCCACGCGTGGAACAGCAAGCCCACCACATGGTCGCGTGAGGGCGACGAGGGGCGGTTCGGCGCGACCTTCCGCACCTGGCTCGGCAACCGGCTGGGTGCCGCGTCGCACGGCACGACGCTGCTCGACATGGCGAATTACAACCGCCGGATCTGGAGCGCCTATGGCGCGCGAGACCGCAATCAGACCTCGCCCGATTTCTTCGCGCCTTACCTGCGCGCGGCGGCGCAATCGGCGCACGATCCCGAGGTGACGCAGGCGGTCGCGCTGATGACCTCGTGGAACGGCCTCTACGAGGATCGCGACGGCGACGGCGCCTACGACAATCCCGGCCTCACGCTGTTTCGTGCCTGGCTGCAGATCGCGCCCGACATGATCTTCTCCCGCGATATCGGCGACTGGTGGAAGACGATCGACGAGAAACGCTACCTCAAATACCAGACCAGCTTCCTGCTGCGCGCGCTGCAGGGTCCGGAGGCGGGGCGGCCGCTCGGCTTCGACTATTTCGACGGGCGCCCGCGCGAGGCGGCGATCGCCGACACGATCCGACGGACGATCGAGGAGACGCGTAAGCGCTTCCCCGGCAAGCCGATGGACGCGTGGCGCACCCCGATCTTCTGGAAATATTTCATCGACCAGCCCGACGAACCCGGCCGCCCGTCGCTCCCCGACGACGACGAGCGCGGCGCCATGACGTGGGCGAAGCTCGGTCTCGGCCCGAAGATCGTGCCGCTCAACGGCGGCGAGGAATGGACCGGGCTGATGGAGCTGGGGTCGTCCGCACCCGTCCTCTATTCGGTGACGGAAGCGGGCGGGCAGGACCAGTTCATCGATCCCGCCGGCCACGGCACGCCGCACCTGACGGACCAGGTGATGATGCACGTCGATGGCCGCTTCAAGGCGATCGAGATGGACCCGGCGGCGGTTGCGCGCGACCGGGAATCGTCGGTAACTTTGACCTATCGCCCCACGGGGAGCTAGCGCGGATCAGGCGGCGCGCGCCCGCGCGGCTCCGCTCAGCGCCAGTTCGATCTCGCGCTCGTTGGGCACGCGCTGCTCGATCACGCAGCGCAGCTTCAGGCCGTCGAAGCCGTGGACGGGCAGGGCCATCGCCTGCGCGACGATCGATTCGTCGCGGGTTTCGACATGGCGCCCGGCGGCGGTAGCGACGCTGGCGATCGACAGCATCTCATTGAAGGCATAGCGGCCGGTGGACGAGATCATGCGGTTCTGGTCGTCGACGATGCTGACCACCGCCCCCGAACTCGCCTGCTCCACCGAATGGAGAATCGCGGCGGCCTGCGCCTCCCAGTCATATTCCAGATAGGCGACGCCGACGACGCGGCCATCCTTGCGGATCGGGGCGACGTAGATCAGCACCTTGCGGTTGTTGGAGAAGGGGTTCTCCCACACCTCGTCGGTGAACCAGTCCTGCCCGTCCATCGCGCCGATCGCGTTCTGATATTGCGGTTCGTTGCGCAGGTTGACGTTGCGCACCTCGGCATTGGCATGTGCGCTGACGACGACATGGCCCTGATCGTCGGCGATGAAGGCGTTGAGGAAATAGGGCGAGAAATGGAGCATCGTGCGCAGCCGCTCCATGGCGCGTGCCTCGGCGGCGCCGTCGGTGCGGGCGTGGGCGGCGCCGTCGATGATATGGGGGTCTGTGGCAAGCACGCGGACGTCGATCGAGCGATCGTAGAGCGCGCGCGAAATCGTCTGGATGATCGACTGGGCCAGCTCGGCGAGGCGTGCGCCTTCCACTTCGGCGACCAGTTCGTCGGCGATCTGCGCGCCCTGCGCCAGCCGGTCGAGCACCTCGGCGCGGAACTTGCCGGCCGACATGCGCGCCTGGCCCGCGAGCGCCTTCACCTCCTGCGCTACCACCGAGAATCCGCGACCGGCCTCGCCCGAACGGGCGGCCTCGATCGTGGCGTTGAGGGCGAGCAGGTTGGTCCGGCCGGCGATCGCCTCCGTCTCGGCAGCATAATGCTGGACCTCTTCGCGCAGCGTCGAGAGCAGCGAGCGGATTCGACGAGGCATCAACACATCCCCAGAAAAAAAGCAGTCCCCGACGCGGGCTTAGATGGCATTGGTAAAGAAGCCGTTGACCATCGTTTCGGCGCTTCTGGACTCAGGCGCACGACATGCCTATCGGCTCGCCATGACCGTCGCCCCCGCAGATTCCATCCTCATCGTCGATTTCGGCAGCCAGGTGACCCAGCTGATCGCCCGTCGCGTGCGGGAATCGGGGGTTTACTGCGAGATCGCGCCCTTCCAGTCCGCCGACGAGGCGTTCGACCGGCTGCAACCGAAAGGCTTGATCTTCTCGGGCGGCCCGGCTTCGGTGACCGAGGAGAACGCCCCGTCCGCGCCGCAGCGCTTCTTCGAGGCAGGGCTGCCGATCCTCGGCATCTGCTACGGCCAGCAGACCATGTGCAAGCAGCTCGGCGGCGAAGTTGTCGTCTCGGGTGAGGGCGGCGAGTTCGGCCGCGCTTTCGTTGAGGTGAAGGATCGCTCGGCGCTGTTCGATGGCCTGTGGAAGGAGGGCGAGCGCCACCAGGTGTGGATGAGCCACGGCGACAAAGTGACGCGCCTGCCGGACGGCTTCCATCCCATCGCCGTCTCCGAAGGCGCGCCCTTCGCGATCACCGCCGACGAGAGCCGCCGTTTCTATGGCGTGCAGTTCCATCCCGAGGTGGTCCACACACCCGACGGCGGCAAGCTGATCGCCAATTTCGTCCGCCACGTCTGCGGGCTGGGCGGCGAGTGGACGATGGCGGGTTTCCGCGCCGCCAAGATCGAGGAAATCCGGAAGCAGGTCGGCTCCGCCAAGGTGATCTGCGGCCTGTCGGGCGGCGTCGACTCTTCGGTCGCCGCGGTCCTGATCCACGAGGCGATCGGCGACCAGCTCACCTGCGTCTATGTCGATCACGGCCTGATGCGCGCGGGCGAGAGCGAGCAGGTCGTTAGCCTGTTCCGCAACCACTACAACATTCCGCTGGTCCACGTGAACGCGGAGACCCTGTTCCTGAACGGCCTCGCCGGCGTCACCGATCCGGAGGCCAAGCGCAAGTTCATCGGCAAGACCTTCATCGAGGTGTTCGAGGAAGAGGCGAAGAAGATCGGCGGCGCCGAATTCCTCGCGCAGGGCACGCTCTATCCGGACGTGATCGAGAGCGTCAGCTTCTCGGGCGGACCGTCGGTGACGATCAAGAGCCACCACAATGTCGGCGGCCTCCCCGAGCGGATGGACCTCAAGCTCGTCGAGCCGCTGCGCGAATTGTTCAAGGACGAGGTGCGGCTGCTCGGCAAGGAACTGGGCCTGACCGACGCCTTCGTCGGCCGCCATCCCTTCCCGGGGCCGGGCCTCGCCATCCGCATCCCCGGCGAGGTCACCAAGGAGCGCTGCGACATCCTGCGCAAGGCCGACGCCATCTATCTGGAGGAGATCCGCAATGCCGGCCTCTACGATGCGATCTGGCAGGCCTTCGCGGTGCTGCTGCCGGTTCGCACCGTGGGCGTGATGGGCGATCACCGCACATACGACAGCGTCTGCGGCCTGCGTGCGGTGACGTCGGTGGATGGCATGACGGCGGACGTCTACCCGTTCGATGGCGCTTTCCTCGCGCGTGTGGCGACGCGGATCGTCAACGAGGTGCAGGGCATCAACCGGGTGGTCTACGATTACACCTCGAAGCCGCCGGGCACGATCGAGTGGGAGTGAGGGCAACGTAGTCTGCGGCCGGGCCGTCGAGCCGGTCCTGATTGGATAAGGACCGGCTCTGCGCAATCCGCGTTTACTGCCGCCCCGCCGTCACTCCGCCATCCACGGGCAGCACGGTGCCGGTGATCCACGACGCCTGATCGGAAGCGAGAAACAGGATCGCATCCGCGACGTCGCGTGGCTGGCCGTTGCGCCCGAGCGGGTGAAACGCATCGAAGCTCGGTAGCGTGGCCTTCACCTGCTCCTCGGTCATGAACGTGTTGTAGACCGGGGTCTCGACCACGGCGGGCGCCACCGCATTGATGCGGATCTGATAGGGAGCGAGCTCGATCGCGAGATTGCGGACCATCGCGTGGACGCCCGCATTCGCCGCCGAATAGGCCGCCGAGGGTGTCGCGCCGATGGCCTGGATCGCCCACATCGACCCGGTCTGAACGATCGCTCCGCCCTTCGCCTTCATCGCTTTGGCGGCGGCCTGCGCCGTGAAGAACTTGCCCTTCAGGATCGTATCCAGATACCAGTCGTAATCCTGTTCGGTCAGCTCCAGGAACGGCTTCGGATTGAACACTCCGGCGTTGTTGACCAAAATATCCAGGCCGCCGAAGCGGGAGACCGCCAAAGCGACCAGGGCCGTGCCGGTGGCGGGATCGGCGATGTCGCCGACGGACACGACGACCTTCGTGCCGGTGGGATCGATCTCCCGCGCGGCCGCTTCCAGCTTGGCCGCGTCCCGTCCGTTGATCGCGACAACCGCGCCCTCTGCCACGAAGCGGGCCGCCGTTTCCTTGCCAATTCCGGAACCGCCGCCGGTAATCGCGACGACCTTACCTTCAAACCGTGCCATACGAACCTCCTTATCTGACGATAGGTAGGCAAAGGCGCATAGGTGCTGCTCGACCGGGGTGCAACATCTATCTAACGACAGGTAGATTCGTGTGTGGGTTGCGTGATGGACACATCGGCCGCCGTCATGGATGTCGCCGAGCGTTGGATGCTCACGGCGATCTATATGGTCCAGTTATCGGGAGGTCGCGGCCGACGTCGGAGCAAGGCGGCGGGCGTGCCCGTTCCGAGCGGGCGCCGGTCAGCCTTCCGTCCGCTTGGCCGGACGCAGGCCTGACCGCCGGATCTGGCGGTGATCACCGTCCCGCTCTATGGCGCCTCGATGTCGAGCGCTCCCATCCCCCCTGTCTGCATCGCGGCACTCTATCGCTTCACGCCCTTCGAGGATTGCGACGGTATTCGCGCATCGCTTGCCGAGCTGTGCTCCTCCTTCGGGATCAAGGGCACGCTGCTCCTTGCGCATGAGGGGATCAACGGAACGATCGCGGGGAGTGACGCCGGGATCGATGCAGTGCTGGGGCACATTCGCAGCCTGCCGGGCTGTGCGGGGCTCGACGTCAAGCTCTCGAAGTCGGAGACGATGCCTTTCCATCGCATGAAGGTCCGCATCAAGAGCGAGATCGTGACGATGGGCAAGCCGGATATCGATCCGCTGGCTGCCGGGCTTTATGTCGCGCCCGAGGATTGGAACGCGCTGATCGCGAGCCCGGATACGATCGTGATCGACACGCGCAACGATTACGAGGTCGCCATCGGCTCCTTCGCAGGCGCGATCGATCCGGAGATCGCGACATTCCGCGATTTCCCCGCCTGGTTTCAGGAACACCGCGATCGGCTTCTTGGCGACGGCGCCGCGCCGAAGATCGCGATGTTCTGCACCGGCGGCATACGGTGCGAGAAGGCGACCGCGTTCCTGAAGAGCGAGGGGGTGGACGAGGTGTATCACCTCCAGGGCGGCATCCTGAAATATCTCGAGACCGTCCCGGCCGCAGAAAGCCGGTGGGAGGGGGAGTGCTTCGTGTTCGACCAGCGCGTCGCCGTCACGCACGGGCTGGCGCAGGGAACCCACGAACTCTGCCATGCCTGTCGCCGCCCCGTGGCGGAGGCCGATCGCGCGTTGCCGCAATATGCGGCCGGAGTGAGTTGTGCGGCCTGCCATGACGAGCGGACCGACGTGCAACGCGAAGGCTATGCCGAGCGCATGCGACAGACCCGGTTGGCGGAAGGGCGCGGCGTCGCCCACGTCGGCGCGGTCATTCCTTCTGGTCCCGGCAAGCCCCCGGCAACAGCATGATGTTGCCCAAAAGCGGCTCGACCTTCATAGGGATCCCATGACAAACGCCGAACAATATCGCGCCCAGGCGGCAGCTCAACGTGCTCTGGCAGCCAAAAGCGATCTCGCCAACCGACGTGACATGCACGAACGATCGGCCCTGATGTGGGATGAGATGGCGCAGTCCGCCGAAGATACGATCGGGCGCGCGCTCGTGAATGCAGCGGCAAAATCGACGACGGCCTGATTACTGCTCACGGAGGCTGTCTAGCTTGGGAAGGACGCCCGTGTCCGACGAGTACGAACATGGCCGGCGCGACGGTCTGCGGCTCGCCTTGACCATTTTGGCTGCGGAAGAGGCCAAATGGGCGGCATTGCTCGGTGAAAGCCGTTCCTGGCGCACCAATGCGACGCGCGAGGTCCGGCACAAGACGCTGCAGGTCGCCCAGCAGCGCATCCAGACGGCGTTGAACAGGCTGACACCGAAGGACGATCGCAGGATGCGTGCCGAGTTTGCGTCTGTCCTCGACAAGGTCGGCCTTTAAGGCACAGGACGATCAGCCCGGTTCGATCCGGCCACCTTCCTCAGCGGGGCGCGTCGGAGATGGTGAGCCACCCCCGACTGCCAAGCTGTCAGCGGCGTCCCTGGCGGGCCTTTCGGGCCGCGTAGCGCGCGTCACGTGCGGCTTTCCGATCGGCTTCGGTCCAGTTTTTCCGCTCCGCGACCCGTTGGGCCTTGGCGCTGGCCTTTGCCTCGGCAGCGGCGTCCGCTTCCGCCTTCGCGGCGGCTTCGAGCGCGGCGGCTTCCCGTGCCTCCTTCTCGCGCTTGGCGGCTGCGGCCGCTTCCTTTGCGAGAATGGCGGCGGCCCGCTTTTCCGCTTCGGCTGCCTCGCGGGCCTGCCGGCGAGCGATCTGCTCGGCGATCACCGCCTCGTCCACCTTGGGCCTGGCCCGATACATGGCGAGTGCGGCGCTCTTGGCGCGCGCGGCGGCTTCCTGTCTGTCTTGAAATCCGGGGCTCTTGAATGCCGGCATCTTCGTCTTGCTATCCTTGTTCCATCCGTAGCGAAGCCATTGCCGAAGGCTCACGAGCTGAGCTGGAAAAGATCCGGAATCAACCCGCGACAGCGGCGGCGCATCCAGGCTCGGTAAAGATCGATCACATAAGTCCAAGGGGGACTCGGTTGATCGTTCCATTCGGCAACAGCCGGCTCGATATAGGCGATTTATCACCTTTGGCTAGGGCATCAGCCGTGCGCGGCTGATAGAGCGAGCGATATTATCCAGTGTCCGGCGCCACGGATTTGCGCTTGCGGCCCCAAGGGGTAAAGCGGCGCCATGACTCAGACGCCTGGAACGGTCGAACGCGCTTATCAACTTGCGAAGGCGGGCAGCTGCCGCTCGATTGACGACATCATCAGGCAACTCACCGCCGAACGGCACGAAAGCCCACAGGCTCATCTCGCGGGAAAAAGCCTTCGACTGGAACTGCGTCGCCTGCTCAAGGCCCGTCATGGCGCAGCGCCTGCCGGCACAGGCGGATCCCGATCAGAAACCGAAGCTGCGCCCTGAAAGTCCGGCGCGGGCTATCCCGTTATCGAGAGCGACGGCGTCAAACGGCGCGCGCGACATCCGCGTGGCGAAATCCCACCATCAGGCGCTGCTCCTCGTCCCATAGCGACAGCCGCCAGCACGTCAGGCTTTCCCGCAACGAGATCCGCTTGGCGATGCCACGCAATTCCGGGGCGGCATCGACGCATTCCTGCAGGCGGTAGTTGGGAACGCGACTGCACAGATGGTGGACGTGGTGGAGCCCGATATTGCCGCTGAACCACTGCAGGATTTTCGGAAGCTCGAAATAGGAGCTGCCGCGAAGGGCGGCATCGTGAAAGCTCCATTCCTTATCCCGTTCCCAATAGGCATCGTCATACTGATGCTGGACGTAGAATAGCCAGTTGCCGATCCAGGACGCGATGATCATCACGGGCAGGTAGGCCAGAAGAACGGTGCCGACGCCGAAGATTGCCATCGGCAGCCCGAACACGGGGACGAGCGCCGCATCCAGGGCCAACATGCTGCGCCGGGCTTCGACCTCGCGGAACGAACGTCCACGCGGGATGCGCTGGAGCACGATGAAGTTGATGGGCGCACCCAGCAGCACCATGACCAGGGGATTGCGATAGAGGCGGTAACCGAGTCTGCCGAGCGGCGAGAGCGCCCGATATTCGGCAACTGTCAGCGTCTCGACATCACCGCGGCCGCGCCGGTCGAGATTGCCGCTCGATGCGTGATGGATGGCGTGACCCTGCTTCCAATGGCCATAAGGCGTCAGCGTCAGGACGCTCAGCATCCGGCCGAGCGCATCGTTGGCGCGCCTCGATCGAAGGAAGGAGCCGTGACCGCAATCGTGCTGGATGATGAAGATGCGGACCAGCAGCCCGGCAGCGGGAAGCGCCAGCAGCAACGAGAGCCAGAAATGGTCACGAGACGCGATGCCGACCAAAGCGAGCAGCAGGAAAAAGGGCGGCAACGTCGTTGCGAGTTGAAACAGGCTCCGCCTCCAGTCGGCACCGTAAGCCCTGAATCGGTGCGCCAGCACGCGTCCCAGAGGTGTCGCCTGGACTTCCTGTTCGGGATCCAATCGGACCGTCGATGCATGACTGCCAGTACGCCCGTCAGCCCGCTCTTCAATTGCAATCGACGTCAAACACCACCCGCTTTCGGAATTTTCGCATCGCCGGCCATCCCGGCTATCATCCGTTAGCGCCTTTCGCCCCCCGTTGATATGGTGGAACGGCCGATCCTGCGCGCGGCCGCGAAAATGCTCCGATGCCGGGATAACAGGCGGCCGAGCCATTCGGATGAAGGCGGCCGGAAATCTCGGGGTTACTCAGCTCCCGCTGTATCCCCGATCGCCGGATCGCCCTTTCCGGATCCGCGGCGAGCGGCCCGGCGGCAAGCGTTGGGCGACATGCCGGTCACACGCCGGAAGGCATTGCTGAACGCACTCTGCGAGGTGGAGCCGAGCCTGTGCACGAGCCGCGCCACGAGGACCGTTTCCTCGCGCAGCGCCTGTTCGGCGAGCCGCAACCGCCGGTTCCTCGAGATGCCAGGCGCGAGCGGGATCGCCGTGCATCAATCAGCAGGGCGACCAAGCAGGATATACCCAATGAGGTCGTGCGGGCCGGCGCGGAGACCAATCCGGCGTTGAAGGCGCTCGTCCCGTTCCTGGGCGTCGACATGAACGCCTCCAGCGAGAAGGCCATCCGCCTGTTGGGCTGGGCACCGCGATCGGCGGAGGACGCGATCGTCGCGTCTGCCGAAAGCCTGATCGCGTTCGGCCTACTCGCCGGATAGCGAGGGCCTGCGGCCGGATCGCGCCCGGCTGCCGAGCTGATCGAGCGCGTCGGCATTGCGATGTCCCCAATCGTAGAGCAGCTCGATCGGCTCGACGAACCGGTCGCCGAGCGGTGTCAGCCGATACTCCACCGCCGGCGGCACGGTGCCCTGGACGTGGCGGGTGACGAGGCCGCTGCTTTCCATCTCGCGCAGCGTCTGGGTCAGCATCTTCTTCGAGATGCCCGGCAGGCTCCGGTGCAGCACGCCGGTCCGCGCCGCGCCGCCGAGCCTGGCATGAAGGACGTGCAGGATCATGCTCGTCCATTTGGTGGCGAACAGGTCGAGCACGCGGCGCGGTGCGCAATCCTCGCGCCATTCGTTGTCGATGAACGGTTTGCCCATGGCCGGTTACCTCATGGTGCCTATGTCCCCATAGGGTGCCGTCTAGAAGCATCGACGCGCGCTGCCTAGTTGGGTGGCCGGACAGTCTGGAGATCGACGGATGACGAAGACGGCGCTGGTGGTCGGTGCGAGCGGTATCGTGGGGAGCGCCACGGCGGCCTTGCTGGTGGAGCAGGGATGGGACGTCTACGGTCTCGCCCGCCGGCCCGTGGAGCAAGCGGGCGTTACGTCCGTCGCGGCGGATCTTCAGGATGCGGGGGCGACGGCATCCGCGCTCGCCGGCATTCGCCCCGATGCGGTGTTCATCACCACCTGGCTGCGGCAGGACAGCGAGGCGGAGAATATCCGCGTCAATGCGGCGATGGTCCGCAACCTGCTCGACGGGCTGCGCCGCGACGGCGCGCCGCCGCGCCACGTCGCGTTGGTCACCGGGCTCAAACATTATCTCGGGCCGTTCGAGGCCTATGGAAAGGGGGCGTTGCCGCAGACACCCTTCCGCGAGGAGCAGGGCCGGCTCGACGTGGCCAACTTCTATTATGCGCAGGAGGACGAGGTCTTCGCGGCGGCCGCGCGCGACGGCTTCCGCTGGAGCGTCCACCGCCCGCATACCGTCATCGGCAAGGCGGTCGGCAATGCGATGAACATGGGCACGACGCTCGCCGTTTATGCCACGCTGTGCCGCGAGACCGGTCGGCCGTTCCGTTTCCCCGGCTCCGCCGCCCAGTGGGACGGGCTGACCGACATGACCGATGCCAGCCTGCTCGCGCACCATCTGCTGTGGGCGGCGGGGACGCCGGCCGCCGCCGACCAGGCGTTCAACGTCGTGAACGGCGACGTCTTCCGGTGGAAATGGATGTGGGCGCGGATCGCCGGCTGGTTCGGGCTGGAGGTCGCACCGCTCGACGGCAGCGTCACTCCGCTGGAGGAGCAGATGGCGGACGATGCCCCGGTCTGGCGCCGGATCGCGGAGCGCGAGGGGCTGGCCGAACCCGATCTGGGCCGGCTGGCCTCGCCCTGGCATACCGACGCCGATCTCGGCCGCCCGATCGAGGTGGTGACCGACATGTCGAAGAGCCGGCGGCTCGGCTTCACCCGTTACCAGCCGACCGACGACGCCTTCTTCGGCCTTTTCGAGCGGCTTCGGGCGGACCGGCTGATCCCCTAGGCACCGCGTGCCGCGATGTCGCGCGGGAAGCCGGCGGCCAGGTGATCGATCAGCGCGCGCACGGCGGGCGGCAACCCACGTCGTGTCGTGAACACCAGGTGCACGATCCCCTGCTGCCCGCGCCAGCCGGGCAATACGCGCACCAGCCGCCCCGCGAGCAGCGCATCCCGGCATACATGGTCGGGCAGGATCGCCACCCCCAGGCCGTCGATCGCGGCGTCGCGCACGGCGGCCATGTCCTCGCATCCCAGGCGCGGCGTGATGGGGACGACCTGCTTCCTGCCGTCCTCTGCCTCCAGATGCCATTCGATCTCGTCCGCCGCATCGTTCGTCGCCAGTGTCGGCAGGTGGGCGAGCTGCCCGATGTCGGCGATCTGACTGGCAAGCGGGGGGCTCGCGACCAGGATACGCGTGGACTGGCCGAGTGCCCGCATCGTCAGGGCCGCGTCGCTGGTCAGCGATCCGCGCACGCGCAGTGCGAGGTCGATCCGCTCCTCGATCAGATCGATGGCGCGATCGGTCGCGACGAACTGAAGCCGCACCTTCGGATATTTCGCCAGGAAGGACGAGATCAGGCCGGATATCGGCGCCAGCAGGCCGGTCGGGCAGCTGAAGCGGATGCGGCCGTGCGGTTCGGCCTGCGCCTGTAGCACCAGCGCCTCGGCCTGCTCGGCTTCGGCGAGCATCGCCCGGCATCGTTCGTAGAAGGCCTGGCCCGTATCGGTGACCCGGAAGCGGCGGCTCGAACGTTCGATCAGCCGCAGGCCGAGCCGCTCCTCCAGCCCGGCGATGCGGCGGCTGAGTTTCGACTTGGGTTCGCGCAGCGCACGTCCCGCCGCCGCGAAGCCTCCGTTGGAGACCACTTCCGCGAAATAGGCGAGGTCGTTTAGGTCCGTGCGCATGATCGTTCTCCTGATAGAACGCTAAGTGCCAATTCTGCCGACTGCAAGCTCCATCGTTCCAGATGCATCTGAAGCGGGCAACGGCGCTTCGCCGCCAAGCTCACAGGAGACAGACGATGACGGACAAGTTCAGCAACAAGGTTGTGGTCGTGACCGGCGGCACCAGCGGGATCGGCCTCGCGACCGCAAAGGCCTTCGCGGCGGAGGGCGCGTCGGTGTTCATCACCGGCCGCCGGCAGGATGCGCTCGATGCCGCGATCCGACAGATCCACGGCAAGGTGACCGGCGTGCGGGGCGACATGGCCAACCTCGCCGACATCGACCGGCTGTACGATACGGTCCAGCAGGCCCATGCCCAGATCGACGTGGTGTTCGCCAATGCCGGCGGCGGCGATCTCGCCCCGCTCGGCGCGATCAGCGAGGAGCAGTATGAGCGCACCTTCGCCACCAATGTGAAGGGCGTGCTGTTCACCGTGCAGAAGGCGCTGCCGCTGCTGCGCGACGGCGGTTCGGTGATCCTCACCTCGTCCACCACCAGCATCAAGGGCACGGGCGCCTTCAGCGTCTATTCGGCGACCAAGGCGGCGGTGCGCAACTTCGCGCGCAGCTGGATCCTCGACCTCAAGGATCGCCGCATCCGCGTCAACGCGGTCAGCCCCGGCCTGACCGAGACCGCCGGCCTCAACGAGCTGTTCGGCGGCGGCGAGCAGGCCGATGCCACCAAGGAGTATCTGGTCGGCCAGATCCCGGCTGGCCGCATCGGCCAGCCCGAGGAGATCGCGAAGGCCGTGTTGTTCCTGGCCTCCGACGAGGCGAGCTACGTCAACGGCGTGGAGCTGTTCGTCGACGGCGGGCAGGCGCAGATCTGACGGAGGCAGGTCGGGCGGCGACTCCATCGCCGCTCGCCGGTCCGCGTCATTGCTCCCCGACGGCGGGTTCATATATTCTGCCGTTCCGGATCGACGTCGAAAGGTGGGAACGAGGCGATGATGAAACGGACTTGCGGTCTGATGGTGCTGACCTTGGTGGCGGGCGCTGCGATGGCTCAGGGCGACGCATCGCCCGAGCAGAAGTCGAAGCTGCACCAGGGCCTCGATACGGGCGGCCGCATCGCCGCGCAGCCGGTGCACGATCTCGATGCCAATCGCACGAAGATTCCACCGGTGCTCCAGGCGGCGAGCGCCGACCCCTATGGATCCGCCGGCACCCGGAGTTGCGCGCAGATCGCGCAGGGCATCGCCGCGCTGACTGAGGCACTCGGGCCGGATTTCGCCAGCGGCCCGGCGAAGAAGGAGAACAAGGCTGGCAAGATCGCCGAGGCGGGCGGCAAGTCGATCGTCAATGCGATCATCCCGTTCCGCGGGCTGGTCCGCGAGATTTCGGGCGCGGCGCCCGCCCAGCGCCGGCTCAACGACGCGGTCGATGCGGGCCTCGCCCGGCGCGGCTTCCTGCGCGGCCTGCAGAGCGCGCGCCGCTGCAAGGGGTGACGGGCGAGGCCCGCATCGACCGCGTCGTTGAGCCGGCGCTGGGCGGGCGCCGCGCCCGAAATCTCGCGGACCAGCCCGCGGAACGGGATGATCGCATTGACGATCGACTTGCCGCCCGCCTCGGCGATCTTGCCAGCCTTGTTCTCCTTCTTCGCCGGGCCGCTGGCGAAATCCGGCCCGAGTGCCTCAGTCAGCGCGGAGATGCCCTGCGCGATCTGCGCGCAACTCCGGGTGCCGGCGGATCCATAGGGGTCGGCGCTCGCGGCCTGGAGCACCGGTGGAATCTTTGTGCGAATGGCATCGAGATCGTGCACCGGCTGCGCGGCGATGCGGCAGCCCGTATCGAAGGCCTGGTGCAGCTTCGACTTCTGCTCGGGCGAGGCGTCGCCCTGA
>BACX01000086.1 GCA_000333335.1 Sphingomonas-like bacterium B12
TATAGCGCGCCACCGTTCCGCGATCGGGCGCGGCGCGCATTTCGTCCACGATGTTCGCGATGATGGCCGGCAGGTCCACCTTAATTCCCCCTCCCTGAAAGGGAGGGGGTTAGGGGGTGGGTCGAGGCCTGGCAATACGGATGGGAGGTGTCACTAGTCGGTCCGTATCGCGCGCCAAGACCCACCCCCGACCCCTCCCTTTCAGGGAGGGGAGCAGGTAGGACATTCCCATGCACTCCCATCTTCCCTTCATCGGGCTGAGCCCCTGGCTTCCCTGGCTCGATCGTGCCGGCCTCGCGGTGTTCGCGGCATCGGGCGCGCTGGCGGCGGCGCGGGCGCAGCGGGATATCGTGGCGGCCTGCTTCTTCGCCATCGTCACCGCAACGGGCGGGGGCACGACACGCGACCTGCTGATCGACGCGCCGGTCTTCTGGATGCGCGACCCCGCGCCGGTGCTCATCTGTCTCGCCACCGCCGCGATCGTGTGGCTGGTGCCGCGCCGCTGGTGGCCGGAGCGCGCGCTGGACTGGTGCGACGCGGTGGGGCTGGCGGCCTATGCGGTCTACGGCGCGGGCAAGGCGCTGCATTTCGGTATCCCGCCGCTGCCCGCCGCGATCATGGGGGTGGTGACCGCCTGCATGGGCGGCATCGTCCGCGACGTGGTGGCGGGCGTTCCTTCGATCATCCTGCGGCGCGAATTATATGTGACGGCGGCGGCGGTCGCGGCTGGGCTGTTCGTGGGGCTGACCCTGCTCGGCATGATCGCGCCCTGGCCTATGGTGATCGCGGTGCTGATCGGCTTCGGCCTGCGCGCCGGATCGATCGCGCGGGGGCTGGCGCTGCCGGGATACAAGGGGTGACGTTGAAACTCCGCTCGTCCTGAGCCTGTCGAAGGACGTGCCCGAAACGCTTGCGCCTGCAGCACGTCCTTCGACTACGCTCAGGACGAACGGATCATCTGGGTCAGGCGGTAGGCTCGCTCGGCTCCGCAGCCCGTTCCGCCAGATCCTTCTGCCAGAACACCACGTCGTGCCAGCCGCCATGCTTGAAACCGATGCCGGGCTGCGTACCGGTATCGACGAAGCCCAGCCGCTTGTGCAGCGCGGTCGAGGCGGGATTGCCGGCGGTCATCACGCCCATCGCGGCGACGAAGCCGCGCCGCTGAAGCTCGTCGAGCAGGGCCTGGTAGAGCGGCGTCCCGATCCTGCGCCCCCGCGCCGTCTCGGCCACGTAGATGCCTGTCTCCGCCACCCAGCGATAGGCGGCGCGGGTGCGGTAGGCGGAGCCATAAGCGTAGCCCAGTACGGCGCCGTCCACGTCGGCCACCAGCCACGGATGGGTCGGTGTGATCCGTTCGATCCGCGCGCGCATTTGTCCTCGACGCAGCCGTGAAGGAGATCGGCGCCGACGTCACCGCCATCGTGGCGGACGTGTCCAGCCAGGCG
>BACX01000085.1 GCA_000333335.1 Sphingomonas-like bacterium B12
ACTGCGCCCGGCTGGTTGATCCGCTCGTTGAGGAAGGTCGCCCAGTCATAGGGCACCACCGTATTGAGCGTATCGACCACGTCCTGGAACTTGTAGGTCAGCACGCCCCAGTCGCGATCGCGCATGCCGAAGAAGGCGCGGGCGAAATCGTCGAGCGACTTCTTGCCACCGGTCTTCTCGCGGATCAGCTGGTCGGCATCGAGCCACACCAGCTTGCCGGCCTCGTAATAATCCTCGGACCATTGGAAGCTCGTCCAGCCCTTCGGCCGGCGCTGGGCGATGATCGGATCGTTGGTGGTGTCCTCGACCGAGCGCCAGCCCTTGGCCGGGCTGTTCTGATAGTAGGCCGCCGTCGCCGCCAGCGAATCGAGGATTTCCTGCTTGGTGCCGAGGCCCGATCGCGCCTGGAGGACATAGCCCCAGAACTGGGTCTGCCCCTCATACACCCAGAGCAGGGTGTCCTGCATCGGGGTGCGGTAATCGGGCGTCCAGAGATCGGCTGGGCGGCGGAACTTGCCGTCCCAGCTGTGGGTGAACTCGTGCGCCAGCAGGTTGCGATCGGGCGCCTGGTTGGCCCAGTCGGTGAAGTAATCGGCGCCAGTGCCGTCTTCCGAGGAGCGATGATGCTCCAGCCCCTCGCCGCCCAGCGTGTCGGACAGGGTGAAGAGGAAGTCGTAATGGTCGTAATGCTGGGCGCCGAACAGCTTCACCGCCTGTTCGACCAGCTTCTTGTGCGGAGCGAGCTGTTCGGGCGTGGCGACGAGCTGGTCGGGCCGGTCGGCGGCGATGTCCAGCTTCACGCCCGGCGCCAGATCGTGGCTCACCATGTGCCGCCCGGCGATGGCGGGCGATTCGACCAGCGTCTCGAAATCCACCGTTCGGGTAGGTGACCGTGTCGCCCGACAGGCCCGGTGCCAGCGCGGTCGCCGACTTCCAGCCTTTCGGATATTGCACGCTCGCCGAGAAGGAGATCTGGCGGACGAAATAGCCCGCCGGATAGAGCGCGACCGAATCCCACTGCAGGCTCAGCATGTCGGGCGTGGTGACGATGCGGCCCTGGTTGCCGGCGGTCGGCGAGAGATACTGGAAGGTGGCGGTCACCGCCTTCGCACCGTCTGGCAGATCGAGGTGGAAAGCGTAGACGTCCACCGTGTCACGCACCCAGGGGATCGTCTTGCCGTCGACGCTGAACGCGATGCCAGCGATCTTGCTGATCTCGCCCGTCGGGCTGTGGTTGCCGGGCAGCCACTTGGGCAGCAGCAGGGTGAGCTTCCCACCTTGCGCGACCGGAATCACTTCCTTCACCGAGAAGATTCCGCGCGTCACATCGGTGGCGTCGACCGCGAGCTGGATCGTGCCGCCCGGATAGGGCCTGTCCTGCGGCGCTGGGATCGTATCGGTGATGGCGAAGGCCTGCGGCAGGCTGTTGCCGGCGGGCTGCGGGGCGGCGTGCGCGGCACCGGCGATCAGCGCCAGCGGCGCGACGCCCAGCGCGAGGCGGGACAGATTGAACATGAAAACGACATCTCCGCTACAGGGACACGACGCTTTCATTGCGCGCTCCGATACGATCGTCCAGAGCGCGCAACTTTATTTCAAATATTTCAGAGCGTCTTCGCGCCCGCGTCCGTGCCGGTCTCGGCCTTCTTCTTCTTGGCTAGCTCGATCGCCTCGACGATCACCTGACGCGCTTCCTCGGCATCGCCCCACGTGCCGATGCGCACCCACTTCTTGGCTTCCAGATCCTTGTAGTGGGTGAAGAAATGCTCGATCTGCTGCATGATGATCTCGGGCAGATCGCCCTTCTCGCCGACGTCGTTATAATAAGGGAAGGTCTTCTCGTCGGGCACGGTGATCAGCTTCTCGTCGCCGCCGGCCTCGTCCTCCAGCCGCAGCACCGCGATCGGGCGGACGCGCACCACGGAACCGGGCACGAAGGGCGAGCGCGCGATCACCAGCGCGTCGAGCGGATCGCCGTCCGGCGACAGCGTGTGCGGCACGAAGCCGTAATTGGCCGGATAGCGCATCGGCGTATGCAGGATGCGATCGACGAAGAGCGCGCCCGACTTCTTGTCGAACTCGTACTTCACCGGTTCGCCGCCCACCGGCACCTCGATGATGACGTTGAGCTCGTGCGGCGGATTGGCCCCGACGGGGATGAGATCGATGTTCATAGCGTGGCCGCGAATAGCGGTTCGGATATGTCATCCACAAGCGTCTTATTGTGCAATTGCGAATGATATTTTCCGTTTGAAGGAATTAGGTTAGGAGGCCGCCCCCATGGCACGCCCTGAAACCCCCAAGCCCATCCGAGGAACGCAGGATCTGTTCGGGGATTCCGCGCGCCGTCATCATGCCGTCGTCGAGGCGTTCGAGCGGGTGCGCCGTCTTTACGGCTTCCAGCAGGTGCAGATACCGATCTTCGAGGCGACCGCCGTCTTCGCGCGCTCGATCGGCGAGACCACGGACGTCGTCTCTAAGGAGATGTACACGTTCGAGGATCGCGGCGGGGATTCGCTGACGTTGCGTCCGGAATTCACCGCCGGCCTGTGCCGCGCCTATCTGACCGAGGGCTGGCAGCAATATGCGCCGCTCAAGCTCGCGACACACGGCCCGGTGTTCCGCTACGAACGGCCGCAGAAGGGGCGCTATCGCCAGTTCCACCAGATCGACGCCGAGGTGATCGGCGCGGCCGAAGCGGCGGCCGACGTCGAACTGCTGGTGCTGGCCGATCAGCTGCTCAGGGAGCTGAAGGTCGACGACGGCGTGACGCTCCAG
>BACX01000084.1 GCA_000333335.1 Sphingomonas-like bacterium B12
CCGGCTCGGGGCCGTCCGCGGTCATCGTGGCGAAGGTGACGTCGGGAAGCGTATCGCCGATCTGGATGGTCATGGCAGGCGTCCTTTCCTGGGCGTTGGTTTCGCGCCGGACTAGCCGAGCCGCGCCGCCGCGCCAAGGCCGGTCCGGCCTTTGCCCGAAATCCTCAGCCTTCGGCCAGTTCCTGCCGGCGACGCCAGGCGAGCACCGGGCGCGCCAGAGGAGGCAGAGCGGTGAACAGAGGCATCATCATCCGCCAGCGGCGGGATCGCCTCTCGGCATGCGAGCGGCGCAGCATGGCGAGGCCATCGCGGATCCGGCCGGCGATCACCATGTCCTCGCCCTCCACCCATCCGGCCTCATCCCGCATGGTGCGCGCCATCGCGGCGGCGCTGTCCGCCTCCGGCCGCCCGGCCAGGCGCGCGGCCGCCTTGTCGTAGACCGAGGCGGCGGCCAGCCTCAGCTTCAGGGTCGAGGCGGAAAGCGATCCGGGGCGACGGCGATAGAGGACCAGCGGCTCGGGTACATGCGCGATCGGCCAACCCCTCTCGGCGATGCGGATCCAGAGGTCGAGATCCTCGGCCGCCGGCAATTCCTCGTCGAAGCCGCCGATCGCGTCCAGCACCTCGCGGCGCATGATCGAGGCGATGAAGACGTTGGCCTTCCGCGAGATTACGGTATCGAGCGTGTAGGAGCCGCCCTGCGGCAGATAGTCCGAGAAGCGGCGGCCGGCGCGTAGCGTGTCGCCGGTGAAGATCGCATCGCACGTCACCAGCCCGAGCGCGGGATCGGCGGAGATCGCCGCCACCATCTTTTCCAGATAGCCCGGCATGTGGAGGTCGTCGCCGTCGAGCAGGGCGACCAGCGGCGCGCGTGCCGCTGCAATGGCGTGGTTGCGCGCCCAGGGCAGGCCGCCATGCGGGATCGCGACGAAACGTATGCGCGGATCGGCCTCGGCGAGCGGCGCGATGACGGGCGCGATCACGGGATCGCCGTCATCGACGACGATGGCCTCCCAGTCGGTGAAGGCCTGGCCCTGCAGCGACGCCAGCGTCTCGCCGACGAGATGCGCCACGCCCCAGGCGGGGACGATCACGGAAACGGCGGGGGGCGGGGTCATGCACCGCCATCATAGCACGCCCAATCGCTACCACCGCGTGAACAAATGTAACGTGACGGCGGATTCCAGCCGGAAAGTGGACCGGCCGGTGCATCCCGCTACAGCGGAAGCATGGAAAGCCCCCGCTTCCTCACCGGCCAGTTGCTGCTCGCCATGCCCGGCATGACCGATCCGCGTTTCGAGCGCGCGGTGATCGCGATGTGCAACCATGACGAGCAGGGGGCGCTCGGCATCGGCATCGGCCATCATGTCGCGGGCATCACGCTGCACGGATTGATGGAGCAGCTCGACATTGATCCGGGTGTCGCACCCGATGCGCCGCTCTTCATGGGTGGGCCGGTCGAGCCCAATCGTGGGTTCGTCGTTCATTCGGACGATTGGGAGGGCGAGGGGAGCATCGATGTCGCCGGACTTTGGCGCCTCACCTCCACGCTCGATGTGCTGCGCGCGATCGGGGAGGGGCGGGGGCCGCGCAAATGGCTCGCCGCGCTGGGATATGCCGGCTGGGGCGCGGGCCAGCTCGACGACGAGATGCTGGCCAACGGCTGGTTCGGCGTGCCCGGCACCGACACCCTGCTGTTCGAGCGCGAGGTCGGCCATCGCTGGACCGCCGCTTTCGCGTCGGGAGGCATCGACGTGCGCCTGCTCTCCGCCAGCAGCGGCCATGCGGACGGTCCAAGACAGAAAAAT
>BACX01000083.1 GCA_000333335.1 Sphingomonas-like bacterium B12
CGATTTGATTTCCCGATACAAGGAGCGCCCGATGCCGATCACCGGAGGATGCCGCTGCGGGGCGGTTCGCTATGAGTTGGCGATCGAGGCTATCCCGCCCGCCTACGCCTGCCACTGCCTGCAGTGCCAGACGTGGAGCGGCAGCGCATTCAGCGAGCAATTGCTGCTGCGTGAGGATCAGGTGTCGGTGACGGGGCCGGTGGTGCGCTACGATCTCACCACCGAGGACCGCACCTCGCACCAGCGCATGTGCGGCACCTGCCATACGCGGCTTTACAACACGAATACGCGCCGGCCAGGGATCGCGGTGATCCGGGCGGGGACGCTGGACGATTCGCATCTCATCGATGTCGCCGCCCATATCTGGGTAAAGCGGAAGCAGCCGTGGCTGGCATTGCCCGAGGGCGCGCAGGCGTGGCCGGAAAGCGCGCCGCCTGCCGAATTGGCGGCGGCGCTGGGGCTGGGTTAGGCGGCGATCGCCAGTTCTTCGGCGGGCTGCGGCTGGGGACGGGTGGCGATGCCCTCGATCACCATCGCCGAGGCCGGCGTCGCCTTGGGCTTGCGGATCAGCAGGCGGCTTGCCAGCACCACCACGCCCATCGCGGCATAGGCGATCAGCGTCCATTTGGCGTTGACGATGATCATCGCGGCCAGCGGGATGCGCAGGAAGATGGGGTTGAAGCCGAAATCCTCGCCAATGGCATGGCAGATGCCCAGAAGGTTGTCCTTGGCGGGGGCGTCGGTCTGGGTCTGGTTGGCGGACATCGGTTCGGCTCCATGCTTCCGGCGGACTATCCCGCGATCATGACAACTGCTTTGCAGGCGCCGTGCCAAGTCGCGGAAACCTCCGGAATGCGGGCTGTCGGATAGCGAAGGACGGCTTTCCGATTGGTGAATATCGCCAAGGGCTGGCGCGATTGGCGAAATTTCCCACCCGGCCTATCCTGCGTGCCGAAGGAGACCGCGGATGACCGAGACCCTGACCGGCGGCTGCCAGTGCCGGCGCGTGCGCTATGCGGCGCGGATCACCGACGACGAAGCCTATCTGTGCCACTGCAACTATTGCCGGCGGGCGACCGGCGGCGTCTCGATCGCATTCAAGAACGTGGCGCAGGCCGATGTCGAATGGACTGCCTCGCCGCCGGATTACTATCAGTCCTCGCCGATCGCCAAGCGCCCCTTCTGCGCGGCCTGCGGCACGCCGCTCGGCTTTCAATTCCTCGACAGCGCGAATATGGACCTCACCGTCGGCTCGTTCGACGATCCAAGACGGTTCCGCCCCACCTCCAACTTCTCGATCGAGACGGCGCTGGAGGCGTGGATGGACGTCACCCACCTGCCCGGAAAGCGGCTCGACGAGCACGTGCCGGCCGTCGATCGCTGGAAGAAGGCCCTTGGCAAGCTCCCCGACTGAACTTCCCGTCCACCATTTCCGGAGCTTCGACGGGGAGGAGATCGCGTATCGCGAACTGGGCGAGGGCAGGCCGCTCGTCCTGATTCACGGCTTCTTCTCGACTGCGATGGTCAACTGGGTGCGCTATGGCCATGCGACACGGATCGCGGCCGAGAGCTACCGGGTCATCATGCCGGATCTGCGCGGCCACGGCGACAGCACCAAGTCGCACGATGTCGCGGCCTATCCCAGGGACGCGCTGGCCGACGACGGGTTCGCGCTGCTCGAGCATCTCGGTCTCACCGACTACGATCTCGCCGGCTATTCGCTGGGCGGGCGCACGACGATGCGGATGCTCGCGCGCGGCGCGAAGCCGGGCAAGGCGATCTGTGCCGGCATGGGGCTGGAGGGGACCATCCACACGCAGGGGCGCGGCGGCCACTTTCGCAAGATCCTCACCAACCTCGGCACGTTCGAGCGCGGATCGCCCGAGTGGCTGGCGGAGGCCTTCCTCAAGACGACCGGCGGCGATCCGGTGGCCCTGCTCCACATCCTCGAAACCTTCGTGGATACGCCGATCGAGACGATCCGGTCGATCGAGACGCCGGTGCTGGTGGTTTCCGGCCGTGACGATCACGACAACGGATCGGCCGAGGCGCTTGCCGATGCGTTGGCGAACGGCACCCACGCAACCGTACCGGGCAATCACATGAGCGCGGTGACCAACAAGGCGCTGGGCGAGGCGATGGCGCGCTTTCTCGCGGACTGACCGCCCAATCGCGCAAAACCGACCGGAAATTTAGCAAATCCTTCACAGGCACAGTAGGATAGAACCGGGGATGGAATCCGCGGTGATCGTCCTGTTCGGCCTTGTGGCAACGAGCCTGCTGCTCAGCATCGCGCTGGCCGTCGCCTGGCGCACGTTCGGGCGGGAGGTGCATGCGGCGCTCTGGTCGCTTGCCTACGGGCTTTCCGCCGCCAACTGGACCGCCAATCTGTTGAAGGTGTGGCTACTTCCGGCCGACTCCGGGCTGACGCTGATCTCGGCGATCTGCTCGATCGGCAGCTTCGCGCTGATCGCGCTGGGTTTTCGGCACCGGGCTGGGCTGGCGCTGCGCTGGGACGCGATCCTGGCGGCGGGGAGCATCACCGTATTCTTCGTGGGCACGGCCATTCTGCGGTCCAACGAAGCCGGCTTTACGCGCGCGACGGTAGTCCTGTTCTGCGCCGCGATGCTGGTGGTCTCCGCGCTGTCGCTGCGCGCGAGTGGGCGCAATGGGCGTCTGGCGACCGGTGGTGCCGCCTTCTGGATGCTGACCCTGTTCGCCATCTACACCGTCGCGCTCGGCGTGCTGGCGCTCGGCACGCCGGCGGAGGGCGGCTATCCGACCGAAGATCCCATCTTCCGCCTCTATCGCCTGATGCTGTTGATGGGCGTGCCGACCGGCTTGTTCGGCGTCGGCCTGTTCGCGATGTTCCTCCTCGCCGCCGATCTGGCGGAGGGGATGCGGCGGCTGGCGGGCAGCGATCCGTTGACCGGCATCCTCAACCGGCGCGGTTTCGAGCAGGCCGCACAACCACTCGTCGCGCAGGCGCAGCGCAAGGGGCGGCCGCTGGCGGTGGTGATCGCCGATATCGATCGCTTCAAGGCGGTGAACGACCGTTTCGGCCATCACCTCGGCGATGTCGCGCTCCAGCGCTTTTCGGCACATGTTTCCGGCGTGATCCGGGGGTGCGACCTGTTCGGCAGGCTTGGCGGCGAGGAGTTCGTCCTGGTGTTGCCCGATACCGGCGACCGTGCGGCGTTCGACGCGATGGAGCGGGTGCGTACGGGTTTCGCGGCGACGGTGCCGGAATTCGGGCCGGATTACAGGATCACCGCCAGTTTCGGCATCGCAGTGCTCGCCGGCCGGCACGATACGCTGGCCGACATGATGCAGCGCGCCGACACAGCGCTCTACCGCTCCAAGATGGATGGGCGCGACCGGATCACGCTGGCGCCGCCGCGTTTCGAGCCGTTCGAGGCCGGGCCGCAGACCGAATTCGATTATCGCGCGCTGCCCCGCCGCGCGGCGGGCTGAGGCGGCCGGATCGCACGACCCGGCCGCCCGAGGACGTCAGAGCTGGCCGAGCAGGTAGTCGGCGGTCGAGACCTTGAACTCACCCGGACCTTCGACGTTGAGCTGCTTCACGATGCCGTCCTCGACGAGCATGGAGTAACGCTGCGAGCGCGTGCCCATGCCGAACTTGGAGCCGTCCATGGTGAGGCCCACGGCCTCGGCGAAGGCGCCGTTGCCGTCCGCCAGCATGGTGACGCCCTCGGCGCCGGCATCCTTGCCCCACGCGCCCATCACGAACACGTCGTTGACGGACGTGCAGGCGATCGCGTCGACGCCCTTGGCCTTCAGTTCGCCGGCCTTTTCGATGAAGCCGGGCAGATGCTGGC
>BACX01000082.1 GCA_000333335.1 Sphingomonas-like bacterium B12
CAACGGCTTGCTGTGGGCCGTGGACAAGCCGCTCAACACCGGCCTGATCCGCGACATCCTCGAGACGATCAACGCCGATTTCCGCAGCCTCAAGGCGGACGGCCGGATCATCGATGCCAATGCCTGGTATGATCCGGCGCTCAACAGCGCGGCCGATCTCGCCGCCGGCAAGCTGCAGATCGATTACGACTACACCCCGTGCCCGCCGGCCGAGGCGATCACGCTCAACCAGCGCATCACCGACAAGTACCTCGCCAATATCGGCCAGGGCCTGTCCTGACGCTCGCCTAGCTGCGCGTACATCATCACGCAATCGGCGACGAGCGGATCGCGCTTCCATTTGTACCAGAGGCCGGCACGCCGCCCGGCGACATAGGGCGAGTCGCGGCGCTTGAGCATCACGCCCTCGATCGCCGCATCGCGCGAACCGGCGCGGATCTCGCCGAGCGCCTCGAAATCGGGGGCGTCGATCAGCGTCGAGATG
>BACX01000081.1 GCA_000333335.1 Sphingomonas-like bacterium B12
TCGGCGCATCCGCCTCCAGCTCGACCTCATGCTCTTCGCCGTCGATGCGGACGACCCAGTGCGACCCCGCCTCCAGCGGCGTGCCGAGCTGGCCGTCGACATGGAGCGAGCGCGCCGAGTCCGCCTGCGCGATCGCGGCGGCAACGGCGGCGACCGCCTGCGCATTCGTCTCGGTCTCCGGCGCGCCGTGGAAGCCTTCAGGATATTCCTCGGCGATGAAACCCGTGGTGATGTTCCCCGAACGGAAGCGCTCGTGCTGCGACAGCGCCGAGAGGAAATCCATGTTGGTGCCGACGCCGCTGATCTCATAGGCATCCAGCGCGCCGATCTGCAGGCCGATCGCCTCCAGCCTCGTCGGCGCCCATGTCACCAGCTTGGCGATCATCGGATCGTAGAACATCGAGACCTCGCCGCCCTCCTCAACGCCGGTATCGACGCGGACCACGGCGGTGTCCGAACGGCTCTCCTTCGGCGGATTGTAGCGGGTCAGCCGCCCGGTCGAGGGCAGGAAGTTGCGATACGGATCCTCGGCATAGACGCGCGTCTCGACCGACCAGCCGTTGATGCCGACATCGGCCTGCGTGAAGGCCAGCTTCTCGCCATAGGCCACCCGGATCATCTGCTCGACCAGATCGAGGCCGGTGATCTCCTCCGTGACGGGATGCTCCACCTGCAGGCGGGTGTTCATCTCGAGGAAGTAGAAGCTCTGGCCGGTGGTGTCGGCGCCCGAGACGATCAGTTCGACCGTGCCCGCGCTATAGTAACCCACCGCCGCCGCCAGCGCGACCGCCTGCTCGCCCATCGCCTTGCGCATCTCCGGCGAGACGAAGGGCGACGGCGCCTCCTCGACGACCTTCTGGTGGCGCCGCTGGATCGAGCATTCGCGCTCGTTCAGATAGACGATGTTGCCGTGCTGGTCGCCCAGCACCTGAATCTCGATGTGGCGCGGGCTCTCGATGAACTTCTCGATGAACACGCGGTCGTCGCCGAAGGAGGCGAGGCCCTCGCGCTTGGTCGCCTCGAAGCCCTCGCGCACGTCCTGCTCGCTCCACGCGAGGCGCATGCCCTTGCCGCCGCCGCCGGCCGAGGCCTTCATCATCACCGGATAGCCGATGTCGTTCGCGATCTTCACCGCGTCATCGGTGGTGGCGATCTCGCCGAGGAAGCCGGGGACGACGTTGACGCCCGCCTGCTTGGCGAGCTTCTTGGATTCGATCTTGTCGCCCATCGCGGCGATGGCGTTCACCGGCGGGCCGATGAAGGCGATGCCGGCGTCCTTCAGCGCCTTGGCGAAGCTCTGCCGCTCGGAGAGGAATCCGTAGCCGGGGTGGACGGCCTCGGCGCCGGTCGCCTTGCAGGCCTCGACGATCGCGTCGGCGAGCAGATAGCTTTCGGCGGCCGGCGGCGGCCCGAGCCGCACCGCCTCGTCCGCCATCTTCACATGCGGGCTGAGTGCATCCGCATCCGAATAGACCGCGACGGTCTTGATGCCCATCTTCTTGGCGGTGCGGATGACACGGCAGGCGATCTCGCCGCGATTGGCGATCAGGATTTTCTTGAACACTAGCGTTTGCCCCAAGGTCTAAAGGTCAGCCAGGCAGCTAGGCTCCAAACAACCACCGTTGGCAGCAGAGCCCAGAGAACGAAAACGTGCGGTACAACTTCCGAGCAGGGCCTTGGATCTTCCGGACTATCACAAGGGAAGCTCGACAAATTTACTGAAACCCAAGCCATCAGCAGACAACCGACGCAACCGATCGTGAGAAGCACGAACGCCGCGAAGCCCAGCTTCCGCCAGTTGCTCACGCTATCATCACTGGTCCGTCATGCCGGACTCGATCCGGCATCCCGCTGCCTTCTCCCGCACGGCAAGAAGAAGCTGGACCCCGGATCAAGTCCGGGGTGATGAGGGTGGGGCAAGTCACTCGGCCGCTTCCAGGTGCGCCTGCTCGACCCGCATCGGCACGATGCCGAGCTTGGCGAAGAGGGCGGCGTCGCGGTCGTCGCCGGCGTTGCCGGTGGTCAGCAGTTTGTCGCCGGTGAAGATCGAGTTGGCCCCCGCCATGAAGCAGAGCGCCTGCGTGCTGTCCGGCATGCTCTCGCGGCCCGCCGACAGCCGCACCATGCTCTCCGGCATCGTGATCCGCGCCACCGCCACCGTGCGGACGAACTCGATGTCGTCGATCTTGGCCGAGGGCACGTCCTTCAATATGTCACCCAGCACCGTGCCCGCCACCGGCACCAGTGCGTTGATCGGCACCGATCCCGGATGCACCGGCAGCGTCGCCAGCGCATGGGAACTGCGCGGCAAGAATTACAGCAACGCCCGCCCCGGCAAGCCGCAGGAAACACCTTGGGGAACGCTGGAGATCAGCATCTCCGATCCGGCCGGTAACAACCTCACCTTCTTCACGCCCCTCCCCGAGAACTGATGCGTCACAACGAAACCTCCGAAGGCCGTCCGTCCGC
>BACX01000080.1 GCA_000333335.1 Sphingomonas-like bacterium B12
GATCATGAAGTCCTCGACCACCTGATGCGCGTCGAGCCGCTCGCGAGCGGCGACCGAGGCGATGCGCCCCTTCTCGTCGAGCATCACGCGCTGTTTCGGGCAGATCGAGCGCCAGCGGCTCGCGCCGGTCCCGCGCGGCTTTGAGGAGAGACCAGGCAGACCAGAGATTGCGGAGAGCCGGAACGATCTCGGGCGCCACCGCTTCCCCGGTTCCGTCGATCGCCGCCTGCGCATCCTCGTAGGCGATCACCGCCGCGATCCGCACGACCGCGCGGGTGAAGCGGAAGGCCTTGATTTCGCCCTTGGCGTCGATCGTCAGGTGGCAGGCCATCGCCGCGCGATCCGCGCCCTCGCCCAGCGAACATACGTCCGCCGACAATATCTCGGGCAGCATCGGCACGACACGATCGGGGAAATAGACCGAATTGCCGCGCTTCCGCGCCTCGCGGTCGAGCGGCGTGCCGGGGCGGACATAGTAGGAGACGTCGGCGATGGCGACGATCGCCCGCCAGCCGCCTTCGTTGGCCGGATCCTCGTCGGGCGCCGCCCAGATCGCATCGTCATGATCGCGCGCGTCGGCCGGATCGATCGCGACGATGGGCAGGTGGCGCAGATCCTCGCGCCCTTCCCCCAGCTTTTGCTTCGCCGACCGATCCGCCTCCTCCAGCGCGCTTTCCGGAAACACATCCGGAATCCCGAACTTGTGGATCGCGATCAGCGAGAAGCTGCGCGGTGCGAACGGATCGCCCAGTATCTCGGTCACGCGCCCGGTGATGCGCGGCGGGCGGCCCGCCTTCTCCGCCAGCACCAGATCGCCGACATCCGCCTCGCCTGCGTCCGAAATCGGCAGGTCGTGCCGCTCGCGCTTGTCCACCGGCTTGAGCCACAGCCGGTCGCCTTCCTTGTGGATGACGCCCAGCACCAGTTCCTCGCCCTTGGCGAGCTTCTTGAGCGGATGCGCGACCCAGCCCTTGCCGGCCTCCTCGGTGCGCGCGAGGATGCGGTCACCGACGCCCAGCGCCGAAGCCCCTCGCCCGCGGCGCTCCATCACCCGCAGGCGCGGCGCCGGCAGGCCTTCCGCCACCCATTGCTCGGGCGTCGCGATCACCTGGCCGTCATCGACGTCGATCACGCGCAGCACGGTCACCTTCGGTACGCCTCCCATCTTGTGGAAGGCGCGGCCCGGCCCGCCGTCGATCAGGCCTTCGTCGGCCATGTCCTTCAGCAGCGCCTTGAGGCGGATCTTCTCATTGCCTTTCAGCCCGAAGGCGCGCGCGATCTCGCGCTTGCCGGCAGGCTGGTCGCTTTGCTCGATGAAGCGGAGGATCTGCTCGCGGCTCGGCAGGCCGGGGACGACGGTGGGCTTTGGCATCGTCGCCCAATCTAGCCGCCCGGAAGCGCCGCGTCACCTATGGCGGCGTGATGGCGCAAGGGCACCAAACGGCGTATGCATCGTTACGGACGGGGAACACCCCGCCGCACCCAACAGGAGGATATCAGGATGCGTCTGCTCGCCATCGTGGCCGCTGCCACGCTCGTCACCGCCGGCCTCTCCGCTTCGCCCGCCGCCGCCCGTCCGGGCTGGGATCATGGCCATGGCCGCCCCGGCCACCATCATGGCTGGCACAAGCGCAAGGTCTGCCGCACCGTGTGGCATCACCACCACCGCGTGCGCCGCTGCTACTGGCGCTAAAAATCTGAAATACCGTTCGGGCTGAGCCTGTAGAAGCCCTGCCCTTCTTCTTTGACGCTCTCAGAAGAAGGGCAGCACTTCGACTACGCTCAGTGCGAACGGGTGTTTTCCCGGAAACGGATCACCGCCCGAGCGGCGTCCACGCCTGATCGTCGGGCAGCGGAGCGAAGATCGTGTCGATCATCTGATCGGTCACGCCATCCGGCGTCGCCGGATCCCACACCGGCTTGTTGTCGCGATCGACCAGCAAGGCGCGGACGCCCTCGCGGAAATCGGGCCGCTGGCAGACATGTACCGCGATGCCGTATTCGGCGCGCATCTCGTCCGCGAAATCGATGCGATCGCGGCCGTCCAGCACCAACCTGAGGCTGACCTTGCACGATTGCGGGGACTTCTTACCGAGCGTGCGCAGCGTCGCCTCCGCCCAGTCCGATCGATCCGCCGCCAGCGCGGCGAGCACCGCTTCATAGCTGTCGTGCGCGAAGAGGCGATCGATATCGGGCTGACGCGCGATGATGCCGGCGGCCGGCGGCTCGATCGCGGCATCGGCGAGCAACGCGTCGAGCGATCGCGGATCGTCGATGATCGAGGCTTTGAGCGCCGGCAGCGCGTCCGACGGCACATAATGGGTCGCGATCCCGAGCGCGACGCACTCCGCCCCGTCCAGCCGCGCGCCCGTCAGCGCCAGATACTCGCCCATCGCACCCGGCAGGCGGGAGAGATACCAGCCGCCGCCGACATCGGGGAACAGGCCGATCCCCGTCTCCGGCATGGCGAACAGCGTGTTCTCGGTCGCGATCCGGTATTTCGCGGGCTGCGAGATGCCGACGCCGCCGCCCATCGTCACGCCGTCCATGAAGGCGACGATCGGCTTGGCGTAGGTGAACATCAGGTGATTGAGGCGATATTCCTCGTGGAAGAAGGCGTGCGCCACCGCCGCGTCGGTCGATGCCTGCACCACGTCGCCGCCCGCGCAGAAGCCGCGACCCTCGGCGTGGTCGACCAGCACGACCTCCACCGCCGGATCGGCACGCCAGCCCTGCAACGCCGCGATCATCGCGGTGCACATCGCCTCGGTCAGCGCGTGGATTGCGCGCGGCCGGTTGAGCCTCAGCCGCCCCGCCTTGCCGTCGATCCCGACCAGAACCTCGTCCGTCACCCCCGCCTCCTCAGATCTTCGATGCAGCGTTGCGCTGTCTTGCCATCCCAGTTCGCCGGCCGGGCACGCTCGGAGCGCGGCTGGGCCAGCGCCTCCGTCAGTGCGGCCGGCAGGGTCGATGCGTTGACCAGCAGGTTGGTGCCCTGCGTGATCGTGATCGGTCGCTCGGTATTTTCGCGCAGCGTCAGGCACGGGATGCCGAGATAGGTGGTCTCCTCCTGGATACCGCCCGAATCGGTGATGGCGGCGGTGGCACCGGCGACGAGGCTCATGAAGCGGACATAGGGGAGCGGGCCGACCAGCTTCACTCCGCCTTCTGCCAGTTTCGCATCCAGCCCGGCGGCGGCGAGGCGCTGCGCGGTGCGCGGATGAACCGGGAAGACCAGCGGCAGCGTCGCCTGCACGGCCAGCAGAGCCTCGACCAGCGCGGCCAGCGCCGTGGGCGTATCGACGTTCGACGGGCGATGCAACGTCACCACGCCGTAGCGTTCCGGCAGGCCCAGCGCGGCCGGCTCGGCAGCCGCCTCGATCTTGGGGCGGACCAGTTCGAAACTGTCCATCATGATATTGCCGACATTGGTGATCCGCGCCGGCGAGCAGCCCTCCGCCAGCAGATTCTCGTCGCCGTCGGGCGACGGCGTCCACAGCACGTCGGAAATGGCATCGACGGCCAGCCGGTTGATCTCCTCCGGCATGTCGCGGTCGCGCGAGCGCAAGCCGGCTTCCAGATGCACGGTCGAGATACGCAGCTTCGTACCGACCAGCCCGCACGCCAGCGTCGAGTTCACGTCGCCGACGATCACCAGCCAGTCGGGCCGCTCGGCCAGCGCGATCTTCTCATAGGCGATCATGACGTTGCCGGTCTGCTCGGCATGGCTGCCGGAGCCGACACCGAGATGATGGTCCGGCTGCGGCAGCGACAGATCCGCGAAGATCGCGTCGGACATGTTGGCGTCATAATGCTGGCCGGTGTGGATCAGCACCGGCTGGAAATCCTCGGCAGCGGTAAGCGCGTGCCAGAGCGGCGCCACCTTCATGAAGTTCGGACGGGCGGCGGCGATCAGGTGGACGGTTTTTGCCATGCATCCTTCCTAACCCCGATTTGTGACGAGGCCAGTCCCCGCAGATCGTCATCCTGACGAAAGTCAGGATCCAGAGCTGCGAACGATAGCGCCTGAGGCTCTGGATCCCGGATCAAATCCGGGATGACGGAAGAAGGCCTTACTCGAACTCGAGGATCACCTGATCGATCGCGAGGCTCTCGCCCTCGCCGGCCGCCACCTTGCTCACAACCGCCGTCTTTTCGGCGCGGAGCATGTTCTCCATCTTCATCGCCTCGACGGTGGCGAGCGGCTGGCCCGCCTCCACCGTATCGCCGAGCTTCACCAGCAGGCGGGTCAGCAGGCCCGGCATCGGCGAGACGAGGAACTTGGACATGTCCGGCGGGATCTTCTCGATCATGTGCCGGCGCAGCTTCGCCACCGCCGGGCGCATCGCCTGAACGGTGCGGGCGCGGCCGGCATGCGTGATCGTCATCGCATTGCGCTTGCGGGCGACGCGCAGCGTGATCGGCTGCCCGTCC
>BACX01000079.1 GCA_000333335.1 Sphingomonas-like bacterium B12
GCATCCCAGCACCGCCATCGTCGCCGGCCCGACGAACAGGCCGAGCAGCCCCAGCGTCTCGACTCCGCCGAGAATGCCCAGCAGCACCCACAGGAAGGGCAGCCGGGTCGCGCCGCCGATCAGCACCGGCCTCACGAAATGGTCCGCCACGCCGACCACAGCGAAGCCGATCACGTTGACCAGGATCGCGCCCGTCACCGAATCCTGCGTCAACAGCGCGAAGGCGGCGATTTCGAACATCACGGCGGCTCCGAACGGGATCATCGCCGCGATCGCGGTCGCGATGCCGAGCAGGATCGGGTGCGGCACGCCCAGCAGTACGTAAGCCACCGCCATCACCGCACCCTCGCCCAGACCGACCAGCACCAGCCCGTCGATCGTCCCGCGCACGGACTGGATCACCTGCCGCCCGATCCGCTCTCCGGACGGGCCGAACAGGCGGTTGCTGGCCGCGCGCATCTGCGCGACGAGCAGATCGCTGTCGCGCAGCACGAAGAACAGGGCGATCAGCGTGAAGGCGAAGATCACGCTGGAATGGAGCAGCACCTTGCCGATCTTCTGCGAGTGCATGAGCAGCCGCTGCTGATCGAAACGCGCCAGCTCCGCCTGCGTCGCCTCGGGCGTGGTCAGATGCTGCTGCCACCAGGCGACCGCCGCATCGCGCTCGAACGGCAGCGAATAAAGCCAGTGCGGCACCGGGATGCCGGTTTCGCGCACCTGATAGAACCAGCCCATCAGATCGCGGATCTCGGCGATCGCACGAAACAGGCCGAGGCCGACCGGGATCACCACCAGCAGGCCGATGCCGAGCGTGAAGATCGCCGGCAACACCGCCCCCTTGCGGAGACGCGGCCAGCGCCGGCAGGCGCGTTCGTATAGCGGCATGAAGGCGATCGCCAGGATCGCCGCCCACAGCAAGGCGGCGAGGAAGCTGTGGGTGATCCATATGCCGAGCGCCAGCAGCGCCAGCGCCAGGATCAGGCGCGCCCGCTTGTGGCGGAGCTGGGGCTCCGTCGTCGGCAGCGTTTCGTCCATAAGCGTCACCGTCTCCCCTGGTGCCGGATATTGGCCGGCCGTCCGCGCTTGCCGACGGGGCGGCGCCCGTCGCGGCGGATCAGCCTGCGGCCCGGCATGTGATTGGCCCCTTCGGGCAGTTCGAAGCGTAACGCACCGGAGGCGACATTGGCCTCCACCAGCCGCAGCGTCAGCCGCTGGCCGACATGGTAGCGCTCGCCGCTCTCCTCGCCGATCAGGCTGTGGCTCGCCTCGTCATGGTGGAAGCGTTCGGCGCCCAGCGTCGACACCGGCACCAGCCCGTCGCCGCCCACCCCCTCGACCGTCGCGAAGAAGCCGAAGCGCTGTACGCCGGTGATCCGGGTCTCGACCAGTT
>BACX01000078.1 GCA_000333335.1 Sphingomonas-like bacterium B12
CGACAGCATGTGGGCGATGCCGCGATTGGTCTCGTCATGGACGATCACGCCCGCCGCCCGCCAGTCGCCGTCCGCGACGTCGACCACCTTGAGCGTGAGTGTCCCGACATCGAGTGTCAGGCCCTTCGCACCGCCCTCGAACAGCATCGGCTGACCGTTCTCCAGCCAGAGCTGCCTGGCGGCCGCCTGCGCCTTCTCCGTGAAGGGGGCGAACACCTCGTCATTGTAGACGATGCAGTTCTGGAAGATCTCGACGAAGCTCGCGCCTTTGTGCGCGTGCGCGGCCTTGAGCACCGTGGGGAGACTCTTGTGCACGTCGATGCCCCGCGCCACGAACCGCGCGCCCGAACCCAGCGCGAAGGCGCAGGGGTTGGCCGGACGATCGACCGATCCGAACGGCGTCGAGGGCGAACGCGTGCCGATCCGGCTAGTCGGAGAATATTGGCCTTTCGTAAGGCCGTATATCTCGTTGTTGAACAGCAGAACCTGGCAGTCGAGATTGCGACGCAGCAGGTGCATCGTGTGGTTGCCGCCGATCGACAGCGCATCGCCGTCGCCGGTGATGATCCACACGTCGAGCTCGGGATTGGCGAGCTTCACTCCCGTCGCCACCGCCGGCGCGCGGCCGTGGATCGTGTGGAAGCCGTAGGTCTCCATATAATATGGGAAGCGAGAGGAGCAGCCTATCCCGCTGATGAAGACCGTATTCTCGGGTTTGACGCCCAGTTCCGGCATGGTCCGCTGGACGGCCTTGAGGATCGCATAATCGCCGCAGCCGGGGCACCAGCGGACCTCCTGATCGGTTTCCCAATCCTTGGGCTTCGATACGAACGGGGTCATGTCGTTCATGCGAGAATACTCTCGATAGCGGCCTCGATCTCGGCGATGCGGAAGGGCTGGCCGGAGACCTTGTTGAGCGGGCGGGCGTCGACCAGATACTGGTCGCGCAGCACGGTCTTGAGCTGCCCGGTGTTCATTTCCGGCACCAGGATCTTACCGTAAGCCCCCAGAAGATCGCCAAGATTTTCAGGCATAGGCCAGATGTGGCGAAGGTGGATGTGGCTGACGTCCAGCCCCTTGGCCCGCGCACGGCGCACCGCCTGATGGATCGGGCCGAAGGTCGATCCCCAACCGATCACGACCAACGCCGAGCCTTCCTCGCCCAACGTCACCTCCTGAGACGGGATATGCGCGGCGATACCGTCCACCTTGGCCTTGCGCGCGTCGGTCATCGCCTGGTGGTTGGCGGGGGCGTAATCGATGTTGCCCGTTTCGACCTTCTTCTCGATCCCGCCGATGCGGTGGAGCAGGCCGGGCGTGCCGGGCTTCACCCACGGCCGCGCACCTTTCTCGTCACGCGCATAGGGCAGGAACTTCTCGCCCTCTGTCGGCGCTTCGGTGCGGAAGACCACCGGGAACGGTGCGTAACCGCCCATGTCGGGCACCTTCCACGGCTCGGCGGCATTGGCGATATAGCCGTCGGTGAGAAGCATCACCGGGGTCATGAACTGGGTCGCGATCCGGCAGGCCTCGATCGCGCAGTCGAAGGCATCGGCGGGCGAGCGCGCCGCGATCACCGGCATCGGTGCGTCACCATTTCGGCCGTAGACCGCTTGGTATAGATCGGATTGCTCAGTCTTGGTGGGAAGTCCGGTCGACGGCCCGCCGCGCTGCGAATTGACCACCACCAGCGGCAGCTCGGTCATGATCGCGAGGCCGATCGCTTCCCCCTTGAGCGCGATGCCGGGGCCGGACGAGGAGGTGACGCCCAGCTTGCCCGCATAGGAGGCGCCGATCGCGGAGGCGACCGCCGCAATCTCGTCCTCGGCCTGGAAGGTGGTGACGCCATATTCCTTGAGCCGCGACAGGTGGTGCAGGATCGCCGAGGCGGGGGTGATCGGATAACCGCCGAAGAACATATCGACGCCCGCCAGTTTCGATCCCGCGACAAGGCCGAGCGAGATCGCCTCCGCGCCCGTCACCGTCCGGTACAGGCCCGGCTCGGCGGGCGCCGGCGCAACGCTGTGCTGCTGGAGCCGGGCGACGTCGCCGCCGATCTCCGCCGTCTCGCCGAAGGCGTGGCCGGCGTTGAGCGCAGCGACATTGGCCTCGGCCAGCTCGGGCGCCTTGGCGAACTTCGCTTTCAGCCAGTCGATCAGCGGCTGCCGTTCCCGATCGAACATCCAGAGCGCCAGACCCAGCGTCCACATATTCTTGCAGCGCAGCGCCTCCTTGTTGCCGAGGCCGAAGGGCTTCACGGCGTCGAGGGTCAGCTGCGAGATATTGAGCGTGAACAGCTGCCACTTGACGAGGCTGCCGTCGGCCAGCGGGTTCGCCCCTTCCGCGTAGCCCGCCTTGGCGAGGTTGCGCGCCGAGAACTCGCCCTCGTCGGCAATGATCAGGCCGCCGGCCTTCAGCGCCTCGACGTTGGTCTTGAGCGCGGCCGGGTTCATCGCCGCCAGCACGTCGGGCTGGTCGCCGGCGGTTCGATCGCGGTCGAGCCGAAGT
>BACX01000077.1 GCA_000333335.1 Sphingomonas-like bacterium B12
CTATCTGGCGGAGGCTCCTCGCTGATCCCCGACGATCGCTTCGATCGCGCCGACATGCTGCGCTGGATGGCTTTCGAGCAGTATAATCACGAGCCGAACGTCGCGACGCTACGCTTCTGGCTGGCCTTCATCGGTGAGGATGGGCTGAGCGATGTGCAGAAGGCCGCACTATCTAGCAAGCGCGTGGCGGGCGAGGCTGCGCTCGACCTGATGGACGAGCATCTAGGCGATCGTCGCTTCTTCGTGGGGGAGACGTTCACCCTCGCCGACATTGCGCTCTTTGCCTACACGCATGTCGCGGGCGAGGGCGGCTTCGATCTCGCCCGCTGGCCTGCCGTCCAGCGATGGCTGGATCGGGTCGCGGGCCTGCCGGGGCACACGCCGATCGATCAGTGATCGGCAAGACGCTGAGGAATCGGCCAGATTCTCGACAAGTAAAGCCAAGGCCTCGTGCCGCGTTTCCGCCTATTTGATGAACCCCACATAAATGCAGGAACCACTTCTTCGCAGCAATCGTTCGGGCGCCGACCACCAGGGTAAAGGAGATATGGTCATGACCCGCTTTTCTATGTTGATGCGGGGGGCTTCCGTGTCCGCGCTGCTCGCGCTGGGCGCTGTTCCGGCTTATGCCGGTTGGGGGAAGGCTGATCGGGCGCATGCGGAGATTTCCGCCGCGCAGGCCAAGATCGATGCCGCGAACAAGGTCGGCGCCAGCGGCAATACGCCGGCGATGATAGCGCGTGCTCAGGCGGAACTGAATCTGGCCAAGCAGAATGTCGAGGATGGCCACAAGGATACCGCGATCGATCAGGCGATCGACGNCGGGCGCCTGGCCGATACCGCCATCGGCGAGGCGCATCAGGTCAACAACAATGCGGCCGCCGCGCAGGTCGCCGACGCCAATGCGCAGGCCCAGCAGGCGCAGCAAGATGCAGCCGAAGCGCAGAACGACCCGCAGCAGAAGGCGGGCGACGCCAATGCCCGCGCCGCCGACGCCAGCGCCTCGGCACAGGCTTCGGCCGCCTCGGCCGCGGCCGCGCAGGAAAATCTGGATGCCATGCGCAACCAGCCGCCGACGGTGGTGACCACCACGACCGAGAAGACCACCAGCCGCGCGCCGGTGCGTCACAAGGTGGTGAAGGTCGTGCACCGTCCGGCCAGCACGGCAGTCGCCGAGCGCACCACGACGACGGTTACTACCGGCTCGCCGCAGTAAACCGTGACGCTGGCCCGGTCGCTCTCCCGAGGGCGGCCGGGCTTAGCATGTACGGAAGCGCTTGCCCGAACGGGCGGCACCGACTACATCCATGTCATGCATCGGCCGCCCCGCGTTGGGCGGCCCTTTCTTTATCTGCTCGGAGAGAGACCCGTGGTCCAGCCCCTCATGCCTCATGCGACAGCGTCCTGGCTGGTCGACAATACCTCGCTCAGCTTCCCGCAGATCGCGGAGTTCTGCGGCCTCCACATCCTCGAGGTCCAAGCGATCGCAGACGATACCGCCGGCACCAAGCTGACCGGCCGCGATCCGGTGCGCGCCCACGAGATCACCATGGAGGAGATCGAGAAGGGCCAGGCCAATCCGAACTACAAGCTGCAGATGCTGAAGGGTCCGGAACAGGCACGCCGCACCAAGGGGCCGCGTTACACGCCGGTCTCCAAGCGGCAGGACAAGCCGGACGGCATCGCCTGGATCATCCGCAACCATCCGGAAGTGTCGGATGGCGCGATCGGCAAGCTGATCGGTACCACCCGTACCACGATCGGCGCGATCCGCGATCGCAGCCACTGGAACATCGCCAACATCACGCCGAAGGATCCGGTGACGCTCGGCCTCTGCTCGCAGCGCGAGCTGGATGCGGCGATCACCAAGGCGGCGAAGGCGGCAGGTATCGAGGCGCCGGTCGACGAGCGTCTGTCCGGCGATCGTGCCGCGCTGATCGAGGAACTGCGCGCCCAGCGCGATGCGGCGCACCGGCCTGCGGTCGGCGGCGACGCGGCTCCGGCGGCGGACGGCGAGGACGAGGCGCCGCGCCCGAGCTACCAGCTGCCCGAGGGTGTGGTCGATCCGTTCAAGCGCTGAGACGCCACCTCGTCATTGCGAGGAGCGTAGCGACGAAGCAATCCATGGGCGCAGCGATGGCGGCTCTGGATTGCTTCGCTTCGCTCGCAATGACGAGATGGCGAGCGATCCCTTGACCCTTCATCCCCTCCGGACCACAAGCGCCCCATGGCAGACGATGCAATCGCCGAACTGAGCTTCGAGGACGCGCTGAAGCGGCTGGAGGAGATCGTCCGCCGGCTGGAAAGCGGCGAGGAATCGCTCGAAAACTCGATTCAGCTCTACCAGGAGGGCGATCGCCTGCGTTCGCAGTGCGAGGCCCGCCTCAAGAGCGCGCAGGCGAAGATCGATCAGATCCAGCTCGGCGGCGACGGCACGCCTGCCGGCCTCCGGCCCTTCGATGCCGAATGATCCCGCCGAATGATCGCAAGGTGAATCCCGTGTCCCTTTCGCTGGCCGAAGCCATGCAGTCCGTCGCTACCGAGATCGACGAGCTGTTCGATCACCTCCTGACGGTGCCGGAAGATCCGCGCGCCGTGCTCTACGAAGCGATGCGCCATGCCGCCATCGGCGGCGGCAAGCGGTTGCGGCCGCTGCTGGTGTTCGCGTCCGCCAATCTCTTCAACGTCGGCCGGTCGAGCGCGCTGCGCACCGGCCTCGCGATCGAGGCGCTGCACGTCTACAGCCTCGTCCACGACGACATGCCCTGCATGGACGACGACGACCTCAGGCGCGGCAAGCCCACCGTCCACAAGCAGTGGGACGAGGCTATCGCGGTGCTGGCGGGCGATGCGCTGCACGCGCTCGCCTTCGAGATCGTCGCCGATCCGGAAACTCATGCCGATCCCTTCGTCCGCGCAGAACTGGCGCTGGAGCTGGCCAAGGCGAGCGGCCCGTCGGGCATGGCGGGCGGCCAGATGATGGACCTCGTCGCCGAGGAGACCACCTTCGATCTGCCGACCACGACGCGGCTGCAGCAGCTCAAGACCGGCGCCCTGATCGGTTTCTGCCTGGAAGCGGGCGCGATCCTCGGCCGCGTGCCGCCGGAGGGGCGTCGCGGGCTTCGGGCCTATGCCCGCGACATCGGCCTCGCCTTCCAGATCGCCGACGACCTGCTCGATGTCGAGGGGGACGTCGCGGTGGTCGGTAAGGCGACCGGCAAGGATGCCGACGCCGGCAAGGCGACCTTCGTGTCGCTGCTCGGCGTCGATCGCGCGCGGACCCAGGCGAAGATGCTGGTCGATCAGGCGATCGGCCACCTCTCGGCCTTCGGCGCGGAAGCCGATCTGCTGCGCGCGATCGCCCGCTATGTGGTCGAACGCGATCACTAGAGGATAAGGGAGAGGATCATGGGCGAACGCATCGGTATCTATCCCGGCACCTTCGACCCGGTGACGCTGGGGCATATGGACATCATCCGCCGCGCTACCGCGCTGGTGGACCGGCTGGTGATCGGTGTCACCACCAACCCGTCCAAGTCGCCGATGTTCACGCTCGACGAGCGGCTGGCGATAGTTCGTCGCGAGACGGAAGGGCTGGGTAAGGCCGAGATCGAGGTGGTCGCCTTCGACAGCCTGCTGATCCACTTCGCCCGTTCGCGCGGCGCCTCGGTGATCGTGCGCGGCCTGCGCGCCGTCGCCGATTTCGAATACGAATATCAGATGGCCGGCATGAACCAGCAGCTCGATCGCAAGATCGAGACGGTGTTCCTGATGGCGGACGTCGCGTTGCAGCCGATCGCCTCGCGGCTGGTCAAGGAAATCGCCATGTATGGCGGCGAGATCGGCAATTTCGTGCCCGATGCCGTCGCCGTGGAGGTGGCCGAGCGTGTCCATCGCCTGGGCATCAAGGGCGATCCCGCGCTGCGCGTGCAGAGATAGCGTGTTCAGCGATAGGAAAGCGCCGCCGCTTCGGCTAGTGCATCTGTCATGATCCTCGTTCGCCGTATTCCGGAGCCCGGCCACCCCATGAAACTTGCCGCTGCCCTCATTCTCACGACCGCGCTGGTGCTCGGTGGCCCGGCCGATGCGAAGCGCATGCCGCCAAGAAGGTGCGGATCAAGGCGGCCGACCAGGTCGCCGCGACGAACCTCACCGCTTCCTGCCGCCGCCGCTGACGCCGGACAACACCTGGGATCTCGATCTTTCGACGGTGGCGCGTGGTGATCCAGCTTCGCCCGGACAAGGCGCCCAAGATGGTCGAGCGGATCAAGACGCTGACCCAGCAGGGCTTTTACAACGGCCTGAACTTCCACCGCGTGATCAGCGGCTTCATGGCGCAGGGCGGCGATCCCAAGGGCACGGGCGAGGGCGGATCGACGCTTCCCGACGTCCCGGCCGAGTTCAACGACCTGCCGCACGTGCGCGGCGCGGTCGCGGCGGCGCGTGCGAACGATCCGAACAGCGCCAACAGCCAGTTCTACATCATGTTCATGCCGAATATGAAGCTGGACATGCACTACACCGTGTTCGGCCGCGTCGTCTCCGGCATGCAATATGTCGATGCGATCCAGAAAGGCGAGCCGCCTGCCAACCCGACGCGGATCGTGCGCGCGATCATGGGCAACGATCCCAACGTGAACACGCCGCCGCCGGCGCTTCCGGCCGCGGCGCCGGCCGTGCAGGCACCGGCCACCTTGCCATCGGGCGCGATGGACCAGTCGACCCCGCCGCCACCGTCGGGCACGCCGCAGCAGCAGTAAGGCTGCGCGCCGAATACGATGCGCGTCGATCTCTTCGACTTCGACCTGCCGGCGGATCGCATCGCGCTCCGCCCGGCGTCCCCGCGTGATTCCGCGCGGATGCTGCTCGTGCGGCCGGACGGGCTGGCCGACCGCACGATGCTCGATCTCGCCGACGCGTTGCGGCCGGGCGATTGCCTGGTGTTCAACGATACGCGGGTCATTCCGGCGCAACTTGAGGGCCAGCGCGGAAACGCGAGGATCGGCGCGACGCTCCACAAACGCGAGGGGCCGCGCGACTGGCGAGCCTTCATCCGCAACGCCAAGCGGTTGCGTGACGGCGATGTGATCGATTTCGGGGCGGACGTCTCCGCTACGGCCTCCGATCGCGGGGAGGATGGAAGCTGGCGGTTGAGCTTTGCCGGGGCCGAGCCGGTCGAGCTGCTGCTGGAACGCGCGGGGCGGATGCCGCTGCCACCCTATATTGCCGGCAAGCGCGACACCGACGCACGCGACGCCGAGGATTACCAGACCATGTTCGCGCGGGAAGCCGGCGCGGTGGCGGCGCCGACGGCTTCGCTGCACTTCACGCCGCGCCTGATGGAGCGGCTGGCGACGGCGGGCATCGGCCACGAGACGCTGACCCTGCATGTCGGCGCGGGCACCTTCCTGCCGGTGAAGGCCGACGACACCGACGATCACCGGATGCACGCCGAATGGGGGCGGATCGACGCCGCCACCGCCGATCGCCTCAACGCGGTGAAGGCGCGCGGCGGTCGCCTGATCGCGGCGGGCACCACCAGCCTGCGTCTGCTGGAGAGCGCCGCGCGCGAGGATGGCACGATCGCGCCGTTCGAGGGCGACACCGCGATCTTCATCACGCCGGGCTATCGCTTCCGGGCGATCGGCGGGCTGGTGACCAACTTCCACCTGCCCAAATCGACTTTGTTCATGCTGGTCTCGGCGCTGATGGGGTTGGAGACGATGCAGGCGGCCTATGCCCACGCCATCGCGAACGGCTATCGCTTCTACAGCTATGGGGACGGGAGTCTGCTGCTCCCCGCCTGATCCACACGCCATCGATTGCTTCGCCACGCTCGCAATGACGGAAAAGGGCGGATAGGGATTTGGACATGACGACCGAGTCCGAAGCCGCCGACCGCCTAGCCTATCTCGCCGCAGAGATTGCGCGGCATAACCGGCTCTACCACGATCACGATGCGCCCGAGATTTCCGACGCCGACTACGACGCGCTGATGCGCGAGAACAAGGCGCTGGAGGAGCGGTTTCCGGAGCTGGTTCGCACGGATTCGCCATCGAGGCTGGTCGGCGCGGCGCCGGCGGGGCACCTCGCCAAGGTGCAGCACGCCAAGCCGATGCTGAGCCTCGACAACGCCTTCGCCGACGAGGATGTCGCGGAGTTCGTCGCACGCGTCCGCCGCTTCCTGGCGCTGTCCGAAGATGCCGAGGTGGCGCTCACCGCCGAGCCGAAGATAGACGGTCTCTCCTGCTCGCTGCGCTACGAGAAGGGCAGGCTGGTGCAAGCGGCGACGCGCGGCGACGGCGCGATCGGCGAGGATGTCACGGCCAATGTGCGCACCATCGCCGACATTCCCGAGACGCTGCACGGCGCCGCGCCTGATGTCTTCGAGGTGCGCGGCGAGGTCTATATGTCCAAGGCCGATTTCGCCGCGCTCAACGAGAAGCTGGCGGGCGAGCGCGTCTTCGCCAACCCGCGCAACGCGGCGGCCGGGTCGCTGCGCCAGAAGGATCCGAAGGTCACCGCCGAGCGTCCGCTCCGCTTCCTCGCGCACGGCTGGGGCGAGGTGTCCGAGGTGCCGGGCGAAACGCAGACCGACGTCATGAAAGCGATCGAGCGCTTCGGCCTGCCTGTCGCCGATGCCTTCGTTCGCGTGACGTCCATCGAAGCGGCGCTCCAGCATTATCGCGCGATAGAGGCGGGCCGCGCCGACCTGCCGTTCGACATCGACGGCGTCGTTTACAAGGTCGATCGGCTCGACTGGCAGCAGCGGCTGGGTCAGGTAGCGCGCGCGCCGCGTTGGGCGATCGCGCACAAATTTCCCGCCGAGAAGGCGCAGACCCTGCTGCGCGCGATCGACATCCAGGTCGGCCGTACCGGCAAGCTCACCCCGGTCGCGCGACTGGAGCCGGTGACGGTCGGCGGCGTCGTCGTCTCGAACGCGACGCTCCACAATGCCGACGAGATCGAACGTCTGGGCGCGCGACCCGGCGACCGTGTCGTCGTCCAGCGCGCCGGCGACGTCATCCCGCAGATCGTCGAGGTGCTGACCCGCGACGAAGAGCGTCCCGCCTTCGTCTATCCCACCCACTGCCCGGTCTGCGGATCGGAGGCGGTGCGCGAGGAGGGCGAGGTTGATATCCGCTGCACCGGCGGCCTGATCTGCGCGGTCCAGCGCTTCGAGCGGCTGCGCCACTTCGTCAGCCGGGGCGCGCTCGACATCGAGGGGCTGGGCGAGAAGAGCATCGACGAATTCCTCGAACTGGGCTGGATCAAGGAACCCGCCGACATCTTCCGCCTCGCCGCGCATCGCGAGGAATTGCTGGGGCGCGAGGGCTGGAAGGAGGTCTCGGTCGACAAGCTGCTCGCCGCGATCGAGGCCAAGCGCTCCCCCGATGCCGCGCGGCTGCTGTTCGGGCTGGGCATCCGCCACGTCGGCATCGTCACCGCGCGCGATCTGCTCAAGCGCTACCGGACGCTGGGCACTCCGCGCGCTG
>BACX01000076.1 GCA_000333335.1 Sphingomonas-like bacterium B12
GTCACGAGCCGGGATATCCATCGACGCCTCCATCAGGCCAAGCCTACGGCAGCAGGGTGTGCCGCCATTCCTGACACGCAAGGTAGGGATTTGATGGCGCGTTTGGACCTCGAAATTCTGTCTGCCGCACAAATCGAGCTTTGAGCATCGCTCACCCCCAAAGCCAAAATCCAGTCGATTGGCCAAAATCCAGTCGATTGGCCAAATCCAGTCGATTTGAAAGCCTTCGCTACCGAATGCAAAGGCTGGCACCGTCCAGAGGTTCTCCCGTCCGTTGCCTGATAGAGCCCCCCTGGAAGGCTATCCTGCGATAAGAACGCGGTCTCCTCAGCTTGTTAGTCGCCGATCGGGGTCCATATATTCGGACATATCGAAGCGCTGGAGCGGGATGCCCAGGATCTCGGCGAGCTGGCGCGCCACCTCCGTCTTGCCGACGCCGGTGGGGCCGGAGAAGAGGTAGTTGCCAATCGGCTTGTTCGGCTCGCGCAGGCCGGCCCGCGAAAGCTTGATCGCCGAGGACAGCACCTCGATCGCCTTGTCCTGCCCGAACACGACGCGCTTGAGATCGGTCTCGAGGCTGGCGAGCACTGTCTTGTCGTCGGCCGAGACCGATTTCGGGGGGATGCGTGCCATCGTGGCGATCACCGCCTCGATCTCCTTCGGGCCGATCACCTTCTTGCGGCGACTTTCGGGCAGCAGCATCTGCATCGCGCCCGCCTCGTCGATCACGTCGATCGCCTTGTCGGGCAGCTTGCGGTCGTTGATGTAGCGCGCCGACAGCTCGACCGCGGTCTTTACCGCGTCGGTGGTGTATTTCAGGTGGTGGTGCGCTTCGAAGCTGGGGCGCAGGCCGGCGATGATCTTGATCGTGTCCTCGACCGACGGCTCGTTCACGTCGATCTTCTGGAAGCGCCGGAGCAGCGCCCGGTCCTTCTCGAAATGGTTGCGGAATTCCTTGTAGGTCGTCGAGCCGATGCAGCGGATCTGGCCGCCCGACAGCGCAGGCTTGAGCAGGTTCGACGCATCCATCGCGCCGCCCGAGGTGGCGCCGGCACCGATCACGGTGTGGATCTCGTCGATGAACAGCACGGCGTGCGGCAGCTTCTCCAGCTCCGAGACGACCTGCTTCAGACGCTCCTCGAAGTCGCCGCGATAGCGGGTGCCGGCGAGCAGCGCGCCCATGTCGAGCGAGTAGATGACGGCGGGCTTCAGCACCTCGGGCACCTGGCCCTCGATGATCTTGCGCGCGAGGCCTTCGGCGATGGCGGTCTTGCCGACGCCCGGATCGCCCACGTAGAGCGGGTTGTTCTTCGAGCGGCGGCAGAGGATCTGGATCGTGCGATCCACCTCGGCATGGCGGCCGATCAGCGGATCGACGCGGCCTTCCTTCGCCTTCTCGTTGAGGTTGACGGTGAACTGCTTGAGCGCGCTGTCGCCCTTCTGCTTGGGCTCGGCCTTCGGCTGCTTGTCTTCCTCGTTGCCTTTCACCTCGCGGGTCTCCGTAGGCTGGCCACCCTTGCCGACGCCGTGCGAAATGAAGCTCACGGCATCGAGGCGGGTCATGTCCTGCTGCTGCAGGAAATAGACGGCGTAGCTCTCGCGCTCGCTGAAGAGCGCGACCAGCACGTTGGCGCCGGTCACCTCCTCGCGGCCCGAGGACTGGACGTGCAGGATCGCGCGCTGGATCACGCGCTGGAAGCCGCTCGTCGGCGAAGGATCGGTTTCGGTATCGGTCTTGAGCGCATCCAGCTCGGTATCGAGATAGTGCGTCACCGCGTCCTTCAGCTCGGAAAGCTCCACGCCACAGCCCGACATCACCTGCGCGGCATGCTCGTCGCCGACGAGGGCGAGGAGGAGATGCTCCAGCGTGGCATATTCGTGCTTGCGGGTGCTGGCGGCGGCCAGCGCATTGTGGAGGGTGGTTTCGAGCTCTCTGGCAAAGGACGGCATGTATTCAACTCCTAGGCGGCGGCCCGACGAAGCGGAGCGCCGTTCCCTTCATGTCGGGTGCGGCAACCGTTTCATCAAGGACGCCCATCCCCGGAGGGGCATAGTGCGTGTCGCCGCTCTCGGAGCGGGCTGTCCTCATCGCTTGAATAAGGCGTCCGCGGTTGCGCGATGGTTAACGGCGCCTTCAATCTTTCGTCGAGTGCGGACGATTTCCGCTTCGAGGCCGGCGATGCGGGCGTGAAGCTCCTCGACGGAGAGCGGATCGAGATCCTGACGCGCCAGCACGACGAGCACGTCGTCGGCACGGCGGGGAAGGTCATCGTCCGGGCTCATGGATGGATCGTTGACCCTGCGGCGCCCGCTGTCAATAAGTGCGCGCGACCATCCGGCGCAAAGCGGGGGATAATTTGGCCGACCTTCCCAAGACCATGCTCGCGATCGATCCGGAGGCGGCCGGCGGGCCGGAGGTGCTCGTTCCGGTCGAGCGGCCGGTGCCGGCGGCGGGGCCGGGCGAATATCTGGTCAGGGTGGCCGCAGCGGGCGTGAACCGCCCCGACGTCATGCAGCGCAAGGGGATGTATCCGCCGCCGCCGGGCGCGCCCTCGATTCCGGGGCTGGAGATCGCCGGCACCGTAGTCGCTGCGGGCGAGGGGGCCGATGCCTCGATGGTCGGCAGCAAGGTCTGCGCGCTGGTCTCGGGCGGGGGCTATGCCGAATATTGCGCGGCGCCCGCCGGCCAGTGCCTGCCCGTGCCGCCGTCGATCTCGATGGTGGAAGCGGCCGCGATCCCCGAAACCCTGTTCACTGTGTGGAGCAACCTGTTCGAGCGCGCCTACGCGATCGAGGGCGACACGGTGCTGGTCCATGGCGGCACGTCGGGCATCGGCACGATGGCGATCCTGCTCGGCAGATTGTTCGACCTCACCGTGATCGTCACCTGCGGATCGGACGACAAATGCGCCCGCGCGCTGGAGATCGGCGCGGCGCACGCGATCAACTACAGGACGGCCGATTTCGTCGAGGAGGTGAAGCGCATCACCGGCGGGAAGGGGTGCCAGGCGGTGCTCGACATGGTCGGTGGAGACTATGTTCCGCGTAACCTGAAGTGCCTGGCGCCCGACGGGCGGCACGTCACCATCGCGGTGCAGGCCGGGGCCAAGGCGACGGTGAGTCTCGTCGACATCATGGTGCGCCGCCTGACGATGACCGGATCGACGCTCCGCGCCCGCGAGGTGGCGTTCAAGGCGCTGGTCGCGGACGAACTGAAGCGCGAGGTCTGGCCGCACGTCGTGGAGGGTCGGCTCAGGCCGATCATCGACGCGACCTTCCCTCTGGCCGACGCCGCCAAGGCGCATGAGCGGATGGACGGCGGCGATCATGTCGGCAAGATCGTACTGACCATGGAAGGATAAGCGGGGCTTATCGAAAGGCGCGGCGTTTCGCCTTTCCGTCACCCTGAACTTGTTTCAGGGTCCATTCGCGCATCGTCGATGGCAGCGCGAATGAATGCTGACCTTCGTCAGCATGACCGAAGAGGGGGAGTCCTTGGAAAAGCTGGTGCTGCACGAATATGCGCCGTCGGGGAATTGCTACAAGATCCGCCTCGTCACCGCCCATCTCGGGCTTCCGCTGGAACGTCGCGGTTACGACATCCTGAAGGGCGAGACGCGTACCCCCGAATTTCTGCGCGACGTGAACGGCAATGGCCGCATCCCCGTCTTGCAGATCGGCGACCGC
>BACX01000075.1 GCA_000333335.1 Sphingomonas-like bacterium B12
GCTGTTCGACGACCGCGACGAGCGCGCGGGCGCCAGTTTCGCGACCATGGATCTGATCGGCATCCCCTGGCAGATCGTGATCGGGCCGAAGGGGCTGGCGAAGGGCGTCGTCGAACTGAAGCGCCGCGCCACCGGCGACAAGGAAGAACTCTCGATCGAGGCCGCGCTGGCGAAGGTGAGCGCTTGATCCTCGGCCGTACCGAGCGGATGGTCGCCCGGCGCTACCTGCTGCCGGGGCGGGGCGAGGCGTTCATCTTCATGGTCGCCTCGATCAGCCTGATTGCGGTGTCGCTGGCGGTAGCCGCGCTGATCATCGTGATGGGCGTGATGAACGGCTTCCGCGCCGATCTGTTCGACAAGATGGCCGGTCTCAACGGCCACGCCATCGTGCAGGGCTATTCGGGCCGGGGCATCGCCGACTGGCAGACGATCGCCGACGAGGCGAAGGCGACGCCGGGCGTCATATCCGCCATTCCGCTGATCGAGCAGCCGCTCTTCGCGCAGGTGGATGGCCGGGCCGAGCCGATCCTGCTGCGCGGCATGCGCCTGTCCGACATGCGCGAGACCATCGGCTCCAAGATCAAGGCGGGCAATCTCGCCGAGGTGACGCCCGGTTCCGGCAACGTCGCGATCGGCACGGGGCTGGCGGAATCGCTGGGCGTGACGGTGGGCGATTCCATCTCCGTGCTCAATCCCGCAGGCCAGTCGACCCCGTTCGGCACCGCGCCCAGGATCGTGAGCTACCGCGTCGCAGCCACGTTCGAGATCGGTGTCTACGATTACGACAAGGCCTATGTGATGCTTCCGATGGAGGATGCGCAGGATCTGCTGCTGATGGGCAACACCGTCGGCATGGTCGAACTGCGCGTCACCGATCCCGACAGGGTGAACCAGATCCTCGCTCCGCTCGCGCCCAAGGTGATCCGCGACGGCGTGCTGGTGGACTGGCGGCAGATGAACTCCGCCTTGTTCCAGGCGCTGGAGGTCGAACGGGTGGTGATGTTCGTGGTGCTGAGCATCATCATCATCGTCGCGGCGTTCAACATCCTGTCCTCGCTGATCATGCTGGTGCGCGCCAAGACCCGCGACATCGCCATTCTGCGCACGATGGGGGCGAGCCGGGGTGCGGTGCTGCGCATCTTCATGACGATCGGCATGACGATCGGCGTGCTCGGTATCCTCGCCGGCATCGGGATCAGCCTGATCTTTTCGGTTTTCCATCAGAGCATCGTCGATGGCATCCAGCGCGTGACCGGCGCCAATCTCTGGGATCCCTCGGTGCGGATGCTGACCGACCTGCCGTTCCAGCCGGACTTGCCGGACAACGTCGTGATCATCGGGATGACTTTGCTGCTGGTGTTCCTTGCCACGCTCTATCCGGCGTTCAAGGCGTCGAGCACCGATCCGGTGCAGGTGCTGCGCTATGAGTGAGGTGCTGAAGCTCACCGACGTCCGCCGCGCCTACAGCCAGGGCGGGCACACCATCCACGTATTGCGCGGCGTGAACCTCGCGATCGCGCAGGGCGAGATCGTGGCGCTGCTCGGTCCCTCGGGATCGGGCAAGTCGACCTTGCTGCAGGCGGTCGGCCTGCTGGAAGGCGGGTTCGAGGGATCGATCCGCATCGCCGGCGAGGAAGCCGCGCAGCTGAACAACGACGGCCGCACCCGTGTGCGCCGCGACAGCCTCGGTTTCGTCTATCAGTTCCATCACCTCCTCCCGGATTTTACGGCGGAGGAGAATGTGGCGTTGCCGCAGATCATCCACGGCGCCACCCGCGCCGAGGCGGACGCGCGGGCCAAATCGCTGCTGACCACGCTGGGCCTCTCGCACCGGCTCGATCACCGGCCGTCTAAGCTGTCGGGCGGCGAGCAGCAGCGCGTCGCGGTGGCCCGCGCTCTCGCCAACCGTCCAGCCCTGGTGTTGGCCGACGAGCCCACCGGCAATCTGGACGAGGCAACGGCCGACATCGTGCTGGTCGAATTCCTGCGGCTGGTGCGAGAAGAAGGATCGGCCGCGCTGATCGCCACGCACAACGAGCGGCTGGCGGCACGGATGGACCGCGTGGTGCGGCTGCACGATGGGCTCCTCTCCCCTCCCTGAAAGGGTTGGGGACGCGCTTACAGCATCGTCGCGGTCACGTAGGCTACCGTCCTGTCGGTGCTCATCACTGCGACCTGCTTGTCGGACGCGAGCGGCATCGTGTGCTCCGGCTCGGCGGCGGTCATCTGGATGTCGGGCTGCTCGATCATCGGCGGCGCCTCCATCGGTGCGCCGCGCGTCACCATTACGGTGGCGCCAACCCGCGTCGCCTGAAACAGGATTCGCGCGAAGCCGTAGGGCAGGCGGATGCAGCCATGCGAGGCGGGTCGCCCCGGATTGTAGCCGGCATGGAGCGCGATGCCGCCCCAGGTCAGCCGCTGCATGAACGGCATCGGCGCGTTGGAATAGATGTTGGATCGGTGGAAGCGCGCTTTTTCGAGGATCGGGAAAGTGCCGGTCGGCGTGCCGTGTCCGCGTCGCCCGGTCGATACCGCCGCGATGCCGACGAGCGCCTGCCCCTGGAACACGAAGGCGCGCTGGTTGGTGAGATCGATCGCGACGCTGATCGGCGAGCCGTCCTGCGCATAGGGCGCCCAGCGATACTGGCCGGGACGCAGCCGCATCGCGTCGGTGGGCGTGAAGCGCGAGGCGAGTGGGCGGGCGGGGAGCGGGCGGTCCGCCCAGTAACCGCGCTCGCGCATCGCGACGGGCACTCCGGTGCCGGCGGTCAGGCCGAGCGCGACGAGCGCGAGGAGCAGCGGGCGCTTCGGCCTGTGCATCGGGCGAGGATCCTCGGGGGAAAGCGGAACAGGATAAGCAGACGCGGCTTGGATGCGGGCGGCCGCCCGAATCCGTTAACCATGTTCGTTAAGGTGGCACGGGGGTGCGCGCGGCGCCAGCGATTCGGCGTTCGGCGGGTGATCCGCCAGTCCGGTGCGTTAACCACGAAATGCGCGGAGAGCCTGCTGACAGCGGGCATGAGCCGCGATATGGTGCTTTACGACCGTCGATCCGCGGTCGCGACAAGAGGGCGCGTGATGAGCCTGCTCGCCGTTCTGATGCTGTTTCTGCAGCCTTCCACCGACACTGCGGCCATCAATCCGGGCGGCATCGTGCAGCCGCAGAGCGGGGGCATCCCGACCACGCCGCCGCCGAAACCCCCCACCCAGCCTTACTGAGGCGCGGGCATGGAGCCGGGCGAACAGACCGCCATCTTCGCGCTGATATCCGTCCTGTTCTTCCTCGTATCGCTCTTCGCCGATGACGAGCGCTGGTGGATCTCGGTCGGCTGCACCGGCTTGCTGGTCTGCTACTGGGCGCTGAACACGATTCTCTGGATGCAACAGATCGTCGAAGACTGGTCGCTGCCGAGCGACCTTCTGTTCGCTCTGGGTGCGCTGGCCCTCGCCGTGAAGGTGCGCAGAGGTTGGCTTCTGGCACTGTTCGGCCTGTTCGCGGTCAATCTCGTGCTCGATGTCCTGCATGTCACGAATGCGATCGACTACGGCATATGGGCGGAGGCCGGGAACATCAGCTTCGTCTGCCAACTCGCCACCGCCAGCTTTCCGGGGCTGATGAGCCTGACCCGGATGATCCTCTCGCGCCCGCGAAACATCTGACCGGACACGAAAACGGCCGGGCATCGCTGCCCGGCCGCTCCGTTCACCCCGCTCGGGGTAACCGTTACGCCTTGCTCGGCGCCTTCTTCTTCGGCGGCGCCTTCTTCTTCGATCCCTTCGGCGCGGCCGGGGTGATCTCGAAGGCGAGGGCGTCGTCCTTCATCTTCACGCGGACCTCGCCGCCGTTGACCAGCTTGCCGAAGAGCAGCTCCTCGGCGAGCGGCTGCTTGATCTTCTCCTGAATGAGACGACCCATCGGGCGCGCGCCGTAGAGCTTGTCGTAACCCTTCTCGGTCAGCCAGTCGCGGGCATCGTCTTCCAGCGCGATGTGGACGTTGCGGTCCGACAGCTGGAGTTCGAGCTGGAGGATGAACTTCTCCACCACCCGCGCGATCACCGGGGTCGGCAGGTAGCCGAACGGCACCACCGCATCGAGGCGGTTGCGGAATTCCGGGGTGAACAGCTTGTTCACCGCATCCTCCTGAACGTCCTCGCGCGACGAGACGCCGAAGCCCAGCGATTCACGCGCCATGTCGGACGCGCCCGCATTGGTCGTCATGATCAGGATCACGTTGCGGAAATCGACCGACTTGCCGTGCTGATCGGTCAGGCGGCCATTGTCCATCACCTGCAGCAGGATGTTGAACAGATCCGGATGCGCTTTCTCGATCTCGTCGAGCAGCAGCACGCAATGCGGCTGCTGATCGACGGCATCGGTGAGCAGGCCGCCCTGATCGAAGCCGACATAGCC
>BACX01000074.1 GCA_000333335.1 Sphingomonas-like bacterium B12
TGGCTAACCCTTCGGAGACACAGACCATGAACGAGGACGAGATCAAGGGCACCGCCAAGAAAGCCGTCGGCACCGTGCAGGAAGTCGCCGGCAAGGCGATCAATGACGACCAGCTGGAGGCGAAGGGCTATCTCAACCAGGCGCTCGGCACCGTGCAGGACGGCTACGGCAAGGTGCGCGACAAGGTGAAGGACATCGTCGACGACGCCCCCGGCGCCGCCAAGACCGCGATCGATACGGGCCGCGACTATGCGCGCCGGGGTTCGGCGGCGATGGCGCGCGCGACCGGGGACAACAATGTGCTGGTCGCGGCAGTGGCGGCGGGCGTCGCCGGCCTCGCGCTCGGCTGGTTCGCCTGGAGCCGTCGCGGAGGCCGCAAGACCGGCGAATGAGCGCCGCGCCCAGGGCCTCGATCAAGGTCGCCAGCTACAATATCCGCAAGGCCATCGGCACGGACAGGCAGCGCCGCCCCGAGCGCATCCTGTCCGTGCTGAACGAGATCGGCGCCGATATCGTCTGCCTGCAGGAAGCGGATAGGCGGCTCGGCGCCCGCCTGAGCGCGCTGCCGTTCGAGGCGATCGCGCGGGAAACGCCTTACAAGGCGGTGCCCTACGAGATCCGCCCCGGCGGCATGGGCTGGCACGGCAACGCGATCCTGGTGCGACGCGAGGCGGAAATCCTGAACCACCGCGCGCTCGTCCTGCCGGTGTTGGAGCCGCGCGGCGCGGTGATGGCCGACATCGCGCTGGATGGGCAGACCTTCCGCATCGTCGGCATGCACCTTGATCTGTCCGGCCTGTGGCGCCGCAAGCAGGCGCGCGCGGTGATCGATCATGTCGCGGATTGCGACGGCCATATCCCGGCGGTGTTGATGGGCGATCTCAACGAATGGGGATCGGCCGGCTGCCTCAAGGATTTCATGGGCGCCTTCCAGTTCGCGCCGACCGGCCCCAGCTTCCACGCCAGCCGTCCGATCGCCCGGCTCGACCGGATCATGACCACCCCCGATCTCGCGGTGATGGACGCCGGAACCCACCATTCCCCGCTCGCCAGGCGCGCGAGCGACCATCTGCCGATCTGGGCGACGGTGGAGCTGCGCTAGTTTCATCCTCCCTGGGCGAAGCGTGGGGAGGGGGACCGCCGAAGGCGATGGAGGCGCGGCGGGCTTAGCTCGCCGTCTGCGACGGCAGCCCTCCACCCATTCCCCATCTGCGATGGGGAGCACGAGGTTTTACCAATCCCCCAGCCCGGTCTCGCCCTTCCGCCATTCCTCGATCCGGCGTAGGGACGCCGGCGAGATGTCCGCCGGCAGCGCATCGAGCGCGAACCATTGCGCCGCCTCGATCTCGAAGCCATCGGCCGCGCGGATTTCGGCGGACGGGGTCAGCGTGCGCACCACGAAGATGGCGACGTGATCGTCCTTATGTTCGCTGCCATTGCTATAGATGCCGAGGATGCGTTCCATCCGGAAACCGGCAAGGCCGATCTCCTCGCGCAGCTCGCGGGCGAGTGCCGCGCCGAACGCCTCGCGCCGCTTGACGCCGCCGCCGGGCAGATACCAGTCCGGCAGATAGGTGTGCTTGACCAGGGCGACGCGATCCGCCCCGTCCAGCACCAGCGCCCGTACGCCCTTGCTGGACGGCCGCCGGACCATCCAATAGCCCCGCGCGAGCTTGCCGATCAGGCGATGGTGGAGCGCCACCTCAATATTGCTTCGAATATTTCAGCGTCACCGACGGGCCGACCGCGCCGCCCGCCTGGCTCAGGATGCTGAGCGCGCGGGACAGCGCGATGGTCAGCTGGGTCTGCGTGAAGCCCTTGGCGTCGCTGATCACCTCCACATAGATGTTCTTGGAGATGTACTTGCCCGCGGCGAGGCTGGTGCCGCGCCCCGTCGTGTCGTCGCCGCCGAGCACGCGGAGGCGATCCAGCCCGGTGGCACCACGCAGCTTGCCGAGCGCGCCCGCCCCGCCCCCGCCGGTCCTCAGCGAATTGAGCGCGGCGGCGAGCTGCAGCGCCTCCATCGGCGACAGCGACGTCACCGAGGAGCCGAAGAGCAGCCGCGACAGCACCTCGTCCTGCGGCAGCGACGGCGTCGAGGTGAAGGTGATCTGCGGGTGCGTACCGGTGCCGCCGATGTTGATGCCGATGTTCACGCTCTCCACCGTGGTGGTCGCCGTGATGTTGAGATCGGGATCGAGCAGCGGGCCGTTGAACTGCACCGTGCTGGTGTCCGCCACGTCGAGGCGGCGGCTGGCGAAGGTGTAGGTGCCGCGCACCACCTGCAGCTTGCCCACGACGGTCGGCGCGGTGACGGTGCCGCCGATCCGCATCCGCGTGCTCCACTCGGATTCGAGGCCCATGCCGGACACGAAGATCTGGTTGTCGCCCCGGATCTTGATGTCGAGCTTCCAGTTGCTCGGCGCCGGCCCCTGCGCGGCGGTAGCGGCCGTGGGATCGACCGGAGTGTCCCCCTTGCGGCGCACGCCGGTCAGCTCGGTGATCTGCGCGGCGTCGTTGCGCACGTAATTGTAGCGCGCTTCCTGGATGCGGATGTCGCCCTGGATCAGCCCGCCCGCCGCCTTCGAATTGGTGACGTGGACGGAGCCGGACGCGGTGCCGCTCATCCCGTCCGAATGGGCGAGCTGGGCATTGTCGAGCTTGGCGGTGATGTCGATCGGGAAGCCGCTGTCCGCCGCGAAGCCGACCGAGCCGGAGGCCTGGATCGTGCCCTTGCCGGCGGTGCCGGTGAGGTTGTTGAGCTGGAATTGCGACTGGGTGAAGCGCCCGTCGATCGCAAGATTGGTGATCGTCGTGCCGGTGGACGTGTTCTCGTAGCGTAGCTGGTTGGCGCGGATCACACCCGTCACCTGCGGGGCCGAGACCTTGCCCGAGAAGTCTGCGCCGATCGCGATCGGGCCGGCGAGCGTCTGGCCGCCGATGCCGGTGAGCGTCCACAGCACCTCGGCTGGGCCGTTATAGCGGATGCCGCCCGAGATCGGCCCGGCCATCAGGCCGGAGAAGTCCGAGGCCGCCGCCATGCGCACCTGCACGCGGCCGATATTGGTGCCGCCGCGCCGGATCAGCGCGTTCACCGCATTGCCCTCGCGCCCCAGCGTGCCGAGGATCGCGATGTCCACCGGATCGGAGATGACCAGCGCGCCCGTCCGCGTGAAATTGCTGATGTCGACGCGGGCGCGGGCATCGGGGATCGCCGAACCGTGCATGGTGAGGTCCACCGTGCCGTTCGCCTTGCCCGCGAGGCCGAGCGACGGCGCGAAGGCCTGCGCGATGCCGATGTCGACATTGTTCAGCTTGGCGTGCGCCTCAGTGACAGCGCCGTAGCGGCCCCAGAGATCGACGCTGCCCTGGTTGGTGACGATCGTCGCGGGCTGGAGGACATAATCCTTGCCCTGCTTCGTCACCACCGCCGGCCGCGCGAGGCTGAACGGGATCGAGTTGGCCGAACCCTTGAGGTTGGCGAGGATGCGGTCCGGCGTGAACTGCGCCTGCGCCGCGACATCGAACGGCACGCCGCTGGTGCCGCTGGCGGTGACAGCCGCCGTGCCACGCCCGCCCGCATAATTGATCTTCGCGCGCGCCGAGCGGATCAGCAGGGAGCCGCTGCGCACATCGACGAAGGCGGCCGAGCCGTTGATCGAAGGGCCGGCCGGCAGCACCAGCACGCTCGCGCGGATCAGGCCGGAGCCGATCGTGACCGGCACCTTGCCGGGCAGCTTCGCCTGATTGGCGGTGAGGCTGACGTCCGCCTTCTGGTTCTTGCCCGCCGCCGCCAGCGCGACCTGCCCGTTGAGGCCCGATCCGGCGACGAACAGCGTGCCGGCGAACGGCCCGGCGGCGGTCTGCACGATATTGCCGTGGACATTGATGCCCGCAACCAGCAGCGAATTGATGTTGACCGCAAGCGGACCCTTGCCCGCCTTGATCAGCACGTCGGCGGTGAACGGGCCGTAGTCCGATCCGCCTTTCGCCTGCACGCGATAGCCCGCCGCCGATCCGGTCAGCACCGCATCGAGATTGGCGAGGCCGATACCGACGCCGGGACGCGCCGCCTTCAGCTCGGCGCGCGGATTGGCGATGGTGCCGGATGCGACGACCGTGGCTGGGCCGTAGGTGCGCGACCAGGCGCTCATCTGCGCGCGGATCTGGCCGGTCGTGAGGTTGTACGATCCGCTGCCGTGATCGATCCGCAGATCGGGTGCTGCCATGCGCAGGTTGCCGATCGTGGCGCCCGCGCGCGGATCGTAGCCGACGTCCGCCGTGATCACCGCATTGCCGCCGAGCTGCTGGGCGAGGCTGGCGTTGGTGATCTTCTTGGTGTTGATCCGGACATGGCCCTTCACGCCGAAACCGCCATTGTCGGTGGGCACCAGCTTGGCGTCGGTGACGAGGTTGATCCGGCCGAGGCCGTTCACGTCATAATCGTTCACCCGCCCCTTGAGCGCGCCGGTGTAGGTGCCGGTCGACAGATCGGCGAGGATCAGCGCCGTCGCGTCGATCTTGTCGGAGCGCAGGTGGAGGTTGTCCGAGAAGACCTGCTGCTTGGCGTAGGCGATGTCGCCGTCGAGCCGGATATTGGTGACGAGGCCGCCCGCCGCCGCGTTGAGGCCGGTCACCCGGCGTGCCGTGGCGTGGATGGGGACGATCCACTTGTCCGCCTGGGTGTGCGCAGCGCCGCTCGCCTGCAGCCCCTCGATGCCGGTCGCGCCGAAGGCGATGCTGTCGGCCGATGCCTTGTAGGCGATGTTCGGCGCAAGGAAGCCGCCGTCGAGCGTCGCCTGGACCTGCACGTTGCGGCCCGCCAGATTGGGCGCGATCGCCCCCGGCGTCAGCAGCCGCGCGGCGACCTCGAAATTGCCGAAGCGGCTCTTGTCGAAATCGAGGATGCCCTGCGCGTGCGCCGCAAACGCCGCCGAAGCCAGGCTGAGGCTGGTGTTCGCCACCCGCTTGTCGAGCGCCACGGTGCCGTCGATGCGGATGGCGGGCGAGGTCATGCGCGCGGCCGGGCCGGTCAGCATGATCGCGGGCATCACCTGCCCAAGCGCGCGGAAGGTGCCGTCCTTGCCGGTGAGATCGACATCCATCAGCGGCTGGCCGCCCAGCGTCGCCGCCGCCTTGCCCTGCCACAGATGCCAGTCGCCCTCCCGCCG
>BACX01000073.1 GCA_000333335.1 Sphingomonas-like bacterium B12
CGAGCCTGGCTCGATCCCATCGCTATTACCGAAACGCCACGGCATTTCGTGATCGGTCGAGCCATTTCGTCAACATGACGGGGAGAAGAGTCTTTTGGAAACGGTCTCCCTTGTCCTGCTTCTGCTAGTCGCCGTCGTGGCAAGCTCGGCGCTTACCCGCATGTCGCCGGTCAGCGTTCCCGTGCCGCTGGTCCAGATCGCCTTTGGTGCGGTGATCGGCCTTTCCACGCACATTCGGGTCGAGCTGGATCCGGAGATCTTCTTCCTGCTTTTCCTACCACCGCTGCTATTCCTCGACGGCTGGCGCATCCCCAAGGACGAACTGCTGCGCGACAAGGCTCTCGTGCTGGAACTGGCGCTGGGGCTTGTCGTGGTGACGGTCGTCGGCATGGGTTGGCTGCTCCACATCATGATCCCGCTGATGCCGCTCGCCACGATCAGGCCGAGCGGCGCGCCGAGCTGCGGCACCATCGCGTACCAGCCGCGCTTGTTCTCCGGCGCGTTGAGTGCGAGAAGCGATGCGAGCCCGTCCCAGGCGCCGCCGAGCGCGATGCCCTGGCCGACCCGGAAGATG
>BACX01000072.1 GCA_000333335.1 Sphingomonas-like bacterium B12
CCCAGCGCGTCGCGATATCGCGCTGGGCCATTCCCTCGATCCGGTGCAGCCGGAAGATGTCGCGCGCTCGCTCTCCGATCGCGGCGAGCGCCGCCTCGATCCGCGCCAATTCCTCGCGCGCGATCAGCAGCCGCTCGCCGGACGGCGCGTCGGATATGCCGGGCGCAGCGGGGCTGTGCGTCTCCTCCCAGGCATGATCCCGCAGGATCGCCTGCCGGCTGGCGCGGTGGCGGTCGCGCATCAGGTTCTCGGCTGCGCGGAACAGGTAGGAGAGAGGGCTGGCGATCGGCCCGGCGGGTGCTGCCGCCACCTTGATCCACAATTCCTGCAGCACGTCCTCGGCATCGTCGCCGGCCCCGCGCGCGGCGACGAAGCGCAGCAGGGTCGCTCGATTGCTCAGGAAGATCGCCTGCAGGCCGTCGCTCATGTCAGCGGGTTAGCGCAGGCGCGGGGCGGGTTCCATCGCCTTTGCCGGGGTCGGGGTGCGTCCGCTGATCTCGGCGCCCGCGTCGCGCTCGAAACGCAGGTTCCAGATCGTCGCAAGCAGGGAGATCGCGGTGACCGTCCAGAAGGCGGCGCTGAAATCGGCGAAGGCCGGCTTTTCGGCATGATGGGTCAGCATCGACAGGTGCAGCGCGCTCGCCGCCACGCAGATGCCGAGCGACAGCATCAGCTGCTGCACCGTCGAATAGAAGCTCGTCGCCGCCGACATGCGCTGCTTGTCGATGCCGTCATAGGCGATGGCGTTGTAGGCGGTGAACTGGAGCGAGAAGAAGAAACCGCAGACGGTGAGCGTCGCGACGATCGCCCACATCGGCCAGTCCGGCCGGAACAGCCCGACCACCGCATAGCCGAGCGCGCCGACCAGGCCTGCGCCGATCATTGCGTTGCGGAAGCCGAAACGGCGCAGCAGGCGGGGCGCCGCCGCCTTCATCAGCAGCGATCCGACCGCCGGGCCGACGGTGATCGTGCCGCTCTCCGCCGCGCTGAGGCCGAAGCCCAACTGCATCATCAGCGGCAGCAGGAAGGGCAGCGACCCCTGCGTGATGCGGGTCAGCGAACCCGCGATCATCGACAGACGGAAATTGTCGTCGCCGAGCAGGCCGAGATCGACGATCGGCGCCTCGTGGCGCCGGGCGTGGCGGACATAGAAGATACCGAACACCGCGCCGATCACGATCAGCGACATGGCGAGCGCCAGCGCGCCGGGGCGGCTGGTCATCTCGAAGCCGAACAGCAGGCAGCCCAGCGACACGCCGCTCAGCACGAAGCCCAGGC
>BACX01000071.1 GCA_000333335.1 Sphingomonas-like bacterium B12
AGGTTTTCGAACTTGAGCCAGATGTTGGCGCCGGTGAGATCGGAAAGCGTCTNGGAATAGAGCGTCGGCGTCCGCACGATGCTGGGAGCAATCCGCTCGTGCGCCATTCGAATATCCGCCACCGTGACGGCGGTAGGATCCTGCGGGCGGAGCGTTGCTTCTGCGGTTGCCATAGTGGGGCGCGACCTAGACCATCTGGCGGTCACGGGGAAGCTGGGTTATGCCCCGCCTCCTATGGCGAAACTGGCATTTATCGGGCTGGGCACGATCGGCGCGCCCATCGCCCGGCACCTCGCGGCCGCCGGCCACGACCTCACCGTCTATAATCGTACGACCGCCAAGAGCGAGGCGTGGGCGACAGCCCATGCCGGCAAGGTCGCGAACAGCGCCGCCGAGGCGGCCGAGGGCGCGGATGCCGTGTTCACCTGCGTCGGCACCGACGACGACCTCGCCGAGGTGACGCTGGGTCCGGCGGGCGCCTTCCGAACGATGCGGCAGGGTGCGCTGTTCGTCGATCACACCACGGTGTCCGCCAAGATCGCCCGCCAGATCGGCGTCGAGGGCAAGGATCGCGGCTTCCTTGTGCTCGACGCGCCGGTGACCGGCGGGCAGAAGGGCGCGGAAGAGGGCCGGCTCGCCTTGATGTGTGGCGGGCCGAAAAAGGCGTTCGAGGTGGCCGAGCCGCTGATGCACGCTTATGCGCGGATCATCGTCCATATCGGCGGATCGGGAACGGGGCAGACGACCAAGATGGTGAACCAGATCGCGCTCGCCGCCAACGCGCAGGGCGTCGCCGAGGCGATGCGCTTCGCGCAGGCAGCGGGGCTCAATCTCGACAAGGTGTTCCAGGCGATCTCCACCGGCGCGGCGTCGAGCTGGCAGATGACCAACCGCTGGGAGACGATGGCGAAGGAGGAGTTCGACTTCGGCCTCGCGGTCGACTGGTTCCGCAAGGATCTCGGCCTCGCGATCGACGAGGCGCACGCCAACGGCGCCGCCTTGCCCGTCACCGCGCTGGTCGACCAATTCTACGCCGACGTGCAGCGCATGGAGGGCGGGCATCGTCAGGATGTCTCGGCCCTGATCCGGAGATTGCCTAAGTGAGACTGACGATCGCCGCGCTGAGCATGCTGGCCCTGCTCGCCGCCCCGGCCGAGGCCAGGAAGAAATACGGCCCCGCCCCCGCCACCGAGGGCGGCCTGCTCGACGACGTCAACGGCTACACCATCGCGCGCGACGGCACCGTGAAGCACTTCAACGGCCTGCTGATCGGCAAGGACGGCAAGGTGAAGGCGCTGCTCCAGCCCAACGACAAGCGCCCCGAGTGGCTGGACTTCCGACTGGACGGCCATGGCCGCACCCTGCTGCCCGGCCTGATCGACGCGCACGGCCATGTGATGGAACTGGCCTTCTCGCTCACCCATCTCGATCTCTCCCGCCACACAAGCCTCGC
>BACX01000070.1 GCA_000333335.1 Sphingomonas-like bacterium B12
GGGACGGCCGGTGGTCTCGCGATCGCCTTCGCCTCGCGAGGGGGTGGCTATCGCAGGGACGGCGCGCATTCGGCCGTGTGCTTCGCCGGGTGGGCTCGGGCGGGCGTGGCGGGGAAGTTCGCTCAAGGAACCGCGCCGATCACGACGGCCCCGGTGGGAGGGAGGAAAACCACCGAACCGTCCCTCCGGGCCGTCATGGCCTGAGGCCACCGCCCGAAGAGATGCACCGCGCGTTGATCAGAACGCGGCACTTGTTGCGACATATAACCTAATTGGTTATAATTGTCAAGAGACAGTTCACGTCAGCGGATCACTCGCCACCAGTGGCGTGACGAAACCGCCCTTCGATGACTTCGATCTTCTGCTGGATCAGCTGATCATGCTCCGGGGTCAACGTGCCGCCGTCCGACGCCTGCAGCTTCCGCGCTTCGGAGCGGAGCGCGATCATCTGCTTCTTATAATCCCGAAAATCGGCGTTGGCGGCGGGTCGATAGGTGTCCGGCTGATAGGTCGCGCCCGGAGGGTCGGTGCGGCCGGCCGCCACCGACATCGCCGCAGTGATCATGACGAGCAGATGTGTCATCTCGCAATCCACCTCACCTTTTCGCGTGACGGGCGCCCACCACACAAGCCAAAAGACAGTCTAGTCTCTTGGGGAAACTAATATTCCGCCAGTCCAGTTGCAAGCGGATGACTCATTTTACGGAATGTCGAGGCCATTTCCGCTTGAGGCCCGCTTTGCCACAAATCGGGACGTTAACCGTGACGCCGCCCCTGAGCAGCCCACGCAGCTTCTGATAGAAGGGCTCGTCCCCGAGGAGTCCGCCGATGGCGTCGCGCAAGGTTCTGATGCTGGAGTTCAACGAGCTGTGCCCGGCGCTGCTCGATCGCTGGATCGCGAGCCGTGACCTGCCCCACTTCGCGCGCCTGCGCGCCACGTCGGACAGCTTCGTCACCACGCCCGACGTCGAGGACAGTGCGCTGCTGGAACCGTGGATCCAGTGGTATTCCACCCACACCGGCCTCGCCTACGACCAGCATCGCGTCTTCCACCTGACCGACGGCGCGCGCGCGCCGCACACCGACATCTATCGCGCGCTGATCGCGGCGGGGCGAACGGTCGGCAGCTTCTCCAGCATGAACGTCGCGCCCTTCGCCGCGCCGGGCAGCTTCTTCGCGGCCGATCCGTGGACCGAACAGGGCGACGCCTTCCCGCCCGCGCTCAACACCTACAACCGCTTCGTCGCAGGCCAGGTGCGCGAATACAGCAATGCCAGCGCCTCGACCGGCCTGTCCGAGCAGGCGGCCTTCCTGAGCTTCCTGCTGCGCCACGGCCTCTCCGCCGGCACGGTGAGCGCGATCGCGAAGCAACTCGCGTCCGAGAAGCTGTCCGACCCCCGCCTCTCCTACCGTCGCGTCGCCATTCTCGATCGGCTGCAGGCGGACGTGTTCTGCGCGCTCTATCGCCGTCAGCAGCCGGATTACGCCAGCTTCTTCATCAACAGCACCGCGCACCTCCAGCACAGCTACTGGCGGCATCTCGATCCGGATGCGTTCACGGTGCGGCCCGATGCGGGCGAGATGGCGGTCTATGGCGACGCGATCCGCTTCGGCTACCGCGCGATGGACGCGCTGCTCGGCCGCTTCATGGCGCTGGCGGAGCGGCACGGCGCGCTGCTGGTCTTCATGACCGCCCTCAGCCAGCAACCGTTTCTCCGCCACGAGGAGATGGGCGGGCAGCATTTCCACCGGCTCCACGATGTCGAGAGCTTCCTCGACCGGCTGGGCATCGTGCGTCTCGGCGTCGATCCGACGATGACGCATCAATATATGGCGCGCTTCGCCAGCGTGGCGGAGCGCGATGCGGCGCGCGCGCGGATCGCGGCGCTCAGGATGGAGAGCGGGCGGCCACTGTTCGATTTCGCCGCCAAGACGGACGAGGAGACCCAGCTCTATTTCGGCTGCCAGATCGCGACCCGCACCGAGACCGACGCGCTGGTGATCGACGACGCCACCGGCGGCACGCTCAGGTTCGGCGAGCTGCTCTACCGCATCGACGCGATCAAGAGCGGGCGCCACCATTCGGACGGCGCGCTGTGGATCGGCACCGGATCGGGCGTGCGGCACAGCGAGACCGCCTCGATTCTGGACATCTTCCCGACCCTGCTCGACCATTTCGGCGTGGGGATGCCGACAGGACCGGAGCGGCGCGGGATGAGCCTGATGCCGAGGCTGGGGATACGGCGCGCGGCGGCTTAGGGGCGGCCGCCGCCCAATTGCGCACGTTCTCGCGTCCTCGTCACTCCGGACTTGATCCGGGGTCCAGCTTTCTTAAGCGCGGGAAAGCAGAAGAAGCGGGACTCAGGATCCTATCCGGGTGACGTTCCATGGGGAGGTCCACCCTACCCCGCCGCCGCCTCGATGATCGGAACGAACGCCGCCGCCGTCAGGCTCGCGCCGCCGATCAGGCCGCCGTCGACGTTGGCGACAGACATCAGGTCCGCCGCATTGGCGCCGGTCATCGATCCGCCGTAGAGGATGCGCACCCCATCGGCCCGCTCTCGGCCGAGCAGGTCTTCCAGCATGGTGCGGATCATCGCGTGCATCGCGCCGACATTGTCCAGCGTCGGCGTGCGGCCGGTGCCGATCGCCCAGCGCGGCTCGTAGGCGACGACCAGCACGTCCCCGCCCGCGACCGGCAGCGATCCGCTGAGCTGCGCCGAGACGCGGGCCTTCGCCTCGCCGGCGTCATGCTCCGCCTCGGTCTCGCCGACGCAGACGATCGCGGTCAGCCCGGAGGCGATCGCGGCTTCCGCCTTGGCCTTCACCTGCGCATCGGTCTCGCCCTGCGCCGCGCGACGTTCGCTATGGCCGACGATGACGATCCTGGCGCCGGCCTCCACCAGCATCCCGGCGGAGATGCATCCGGTGAACGCGCCCTTCTCGCCAGCGTGGCAATCCTGCCCGCCGATCGGCAGCGCGGGCGTGCGGGCGGCGGCGCGTTCGATCAGTGTGAAGGGCGGACAGATCGCGACGTCGACCTCCGGCGCGGCCTCGGCGGCGGCGGCGATTCCGTCCAGCTCCGAGAGCGATTCCCGGCTGCCGTTCATCTTCCAATTGCCCACGATCAGCCGTCTGCGCATCGATGTCCCCCGCAAATTGTCCTGTATCGGACAATCGCGATAGCGAGCGATGCGCGGCAGCGCCAGCCTCGCCCGCCGCTGCAACTTGTCGCGGGCGCCCGGCCGCTCTAGGGGAGGCAGGCTCAAGGCTCCGGCTCATTCAGTTCGGGAACCCGCATGCTCTCCATCTTCCGCAACAACCCCAAGCTCGTGGTGGCGATCTTCTCGCTCGTCGCGCTCGCCTTCATCGCGACCGGGGTGATTACGCACGAGATGCCGGGCATGGGGGGCAGCACCAGCGGATCGAGCGCGGGCGCCATCGCCACCATCGGCGACGCGACCGTGACGCCGGAGGATCTCGAGCAGCAGGTCCGCAACCGCTACCAGCAGGCCAGCCAGCAGCAACCGGGCCTCGACATGGCGAGCTTCATGGCGGCGGGCGCTTATGATGCGATCGTCGACCAGTCGATCGGCGCGACCGCGCTGGAGCAATACGCCCGCAAGATCGGCCTTGCCGCCAGCAACAAGCAGATCGACGGCCAGATCGCCGGCATCCCCGCCTTCCGCGGGCCGGACGGCAAGTTCAGCCAGGCCGCCTACGAGGCCGCGCTCCAGCAGCAGCGCCTCACCGACAAGGCGGTGCGCAGCGATATCGGCGGCACGATCCTGCGCCAGATGGTGTACCTCCCCGCCACCGGCGCGATGACGCTGCCGGACGGGCTGGTGAAGCCCTATGCCAACCTGATCATGGAAACCCGCGCGGGCGAGATCGGCTTCGTGCCGATCGCCGCGATGCAGGGCGCCGCCGCGCCGACCGACGCGGAGCTGCAGGGTTTCTACAAGAGCCATGTCGCCGCCTACACCACGCCCGAGCGCCGCGTGCTGCGCTACGCGCTGATGGGCCGCGACCAGGTGGCGGCGAAGGCGGTGCCGACCGACGCCGAGATCAAGCAGGTCTACACATCCACGCCCGACAAGTACGCCGCGCGCGAGACCCGCGATCTGGCGCAGGTGGTGCTGCCGGACGAGGCCAAGGCCAAGGCGTTCAAGGCCTCGGTCGCCGGTGGCAAGAGCTTCGCCGAGGCCGCGCAGGCCGCCGGCTTCAACGCCGCCGACACCGCGATCGGCGTCAAGACGCAGGCCCAGCTTCCCAGCAGTCGGCGCGG
>BACX01000069.1 GCA_000333335.1 Sphingomonas-like bacterium B12
GCGCGGCGCTTCAGTTCGACGACGCCCTTCGCCAGCCCCTTCGGCCCGATCACGATCTGCCAGGGGATGCCGATCAGATCCATGGTCGCGAACTTGGCGCCGCCGCGCTCGTCGCGGTCGTCGTACAGCACCTCGATGCCCGCCGCCTGCAACTTCGCGTAGAGATCGTCCGATGCCGCCGTGCAGGCCTCGTCATCGACCCGCATGTTGATGATGCCGACCTTGTAGGGCGCCACCGCATCCGGCCAGATGATGCCGTTGTCGTCGTGGCTGGCCTCGATGATCGCACCCATCAGGCGCGAGACGCCGATGCCGTAGCTGCCCATGTGCGGGATCACCTCGCCGCCGCCCGGCCCCTGCACGCGCAGGTTCATCGGCTTCGAATATTTTTCGCCGAAGTAGAAGATGTGGCCGACCTCGACGCCGCGCGACTGCCGGAGCTGGTCGCCCGCCGCCGCCTCGGCCGCCGCGTCGCGCTTCTCGTCGGTGGCGGCATAATCGGCGGTGTAGCCCGACACGATGGACTGCAGGCCCGCGACGTCATCGAAATCGACGGCCGAAAGCTCGGCGGGCTTCTCCCAATTGCTATGGTAGAAGACGTCGCTCTCGCCGGTCGGCGCCAACACGATGAACTCGTGGGAAAGGTCGCCGCCGATCGGGCCGGTGTCCGCCTGCATCGGGATCGCGCTCAGGCCCATCCGCGCGAAGGTGTTGAGATAGGCCACGAACATCTTGTTATAGCTGTGGCGCGCGCCGGCCTCGTCGAGATCGAAGCTGTAGGCGTCCTTCATCAGGAATTCGCGGCCGCGCATCACGCCGAAACGGGGGCGCACCTCGTCGCGGAACTTCCACTGCACATGATAGAGGGTGCGCGGCAGATCGCGGTAGCTGCGCGCCGAATCCCGAAAGATGGTGGTGATCATCTCCTCGTTGGTCGGCCCATAGAGCATCTCGCGATCATGCCGGTCGGTGATGCGCAGCATCTCGGGACCGTAGGCATCGTAGCGGCCCGATTCGCGCCACAGGTCGGCCGACTGGATGGTCGGCATCAGCAGTTCGATCGCGCCCGACCGGTCCTGCTCCTCGCGCACGATCTGCGCGATTTTCTGGAGTACCCGCTGGCCCAGCGGCAGCCAGGCGTAAATACCGGCGGCGGTCTGCCGCACCAGCCCGGCGCGCAGCATCAGCTTGTGGCTGACGATCTGCGCGTCGGCGGGCGATTCCTTGAGCACGGGCAGGAAGTGGCGGGACAGGCGCATCGATCTCTCTGGAATCTCTCGTCCGGCCACGGGATGCGGCCGTTCCGAGGCTCTATGCGCCGAGCGCGCGGGAGGCAACCTTGCGGCTATGTTGCGGAATCGTCACAGAGCGGGGCCATTCGGTTGTTCGATCGTGCAAGGCCGGTGACAAGCGGACATTTACCAACGTAAACAGACGGCACGAACACAAGGCAAGGCCTCGGTTCGGGGAGGGCAAAGGCCCCGCTGACCTTTTCTGAGGGGGAAAGGATCGGCGAGCGGGCCGGAGCCGAAAAAAGGGGGCTGACGAGCATTCGTCACGCGGGACGCCCGGATCGAAAAGGTCCGGGCGTTTCGATTCGTGCCGTGCGCCTCCCTTCCCTGAAAGGGAGAGGGATCGCTTCGCCGAACCCCATGCCGTTCCGATGCGTTGAGCCTGGGAAGGAGACCCCCATGGCCACGCGCCCGCCAGAAGCCGATCCCACCCTGCCGATCGACGTACCCGTTCCCGAGCCGGTCGATCCGCAGATCCCCTCGCCCACCGATCCCACCGCGCCCGGCGTCGTTCCGGATCAACCGCCGCTGCCGGGAAACCATCCGGATCCGGATGGCCGCTAACCGGGCGCTAACCAGCCGCGTGGCATCGTCGCGCGATGCTGCCGATCAGAACCCGATCCGTTTTCAAGAGCCGCTGGATGGCGCTGCTGTGGGCGGGCGGCATCGTCTGGAGTGCGACCGAATTCGCCGGTAGCCAGCCGCATCACAGTGCCGACGCCAATGCGCAGGGCAATGGCGATGCCGCCGCCGATTCCACCGACTCCGCGGATGTGCAGGCGGCGGTGAAGGCGCTCGACGCGATCAAATAATCGTCATCGCGAGGCGCCATGGCGATCCGCAGGTCGCACCGTGGATTGCCTCGCTACACTCGCAATGACGGATTTCAGACCAGCCGCGACTGTTTCAGCGCCGCCTCGATGAAGCTGGCGAACAGCGGATGCGGATCGAACGGCTTGGACTTCAGCTCCGGGTGGAACTGCACGCCGACGAACCACGGGTGATCGGGCCGCTCTACGATCTCGGGCAGTTCGCCGTCGGGCGACATGCCGGAAAAGACCAGCCCGCCCTTCTCCAGCGCGTCCTTGTAGTGGACGTTCACCTCGTAGCGATGGCGGTGGCGTTCGGAGATGTCGGTCGATCCGTAGATGGACGAGACGTGGCTGTTGCCCGCCAGCTTCGCCTCATAGGCGCCCAGTCGCATCGTGCCGCCGAGATCGCCGCCCTCCTCGCGCTTCTGGAGGCCCGCCTCGGTCATCCATTCCGTGATCAGGCCGACCACCGGCTCCTCGGTCGGGCCGAATTCGGTGGTTGAGGCCTTCTCGATCCCTGCGGTGTTCCGCGCGCCCTCGATGCAGGCCATCTGCATGCCGAGGCAGATGCCGAAATAAGGCACCTTGCGCTCGCGGGCGAACTTCACCGACGCGATCTTGCCCTCGGAGCCGCGCTCGCCGAAGCCGCCCGGCACCAAGATCGCGTGCATCGGCTCGAGCGCCGGGGCGATGTCCTTCTCCGGCCCTTCGAACAGTTCCGCGTCCAGCCAGCGGATGTTGACCTTCACCCGGTTGGCGATGCCGCCATGGACGAGCGCCTCGTGCAGCGACTTATAGGCGTCCTTCATGCCGGTATATTTGCCGACGACGCCGATCGTCACCTCGCCTTCCGGGTTGGCGAGGCGGTCCTCGATGTCCGCCCAGCGGCGTAGATCGGGCGCGGTGGAGTCGGGATCGATGTCGAAGGCACGCAGCACTTCGGCGTCGAGGCCTTCCGCATGATATTGCTGCGGCACGCCGTAGATCGAGGCCGCGTCGAGCGCCGGGATCACAGCCTCGGGGCGCACGTTGCAGAACAGCGCGATCTTGGCGCGCTCGCCCTGCGGCAGCGGCTGCTCACAGCGGCAGACCAGCACGTCGGGCTGGATGCCGAGCGCGGTAAGGTCGCGGACCGAATGCTGGGTCGGCTTGGTCTTCAGCTCGCCCGCCGCCGCGATGTACGGCACCAGGGTGAGGTGAACGAAGATCGACTGGTTGCGACCGAGATCGTTCTTGAGCTGGCGGATCGCCTCCATGAAGGGCAGCGATTCGATGTCGCCCACCGTGCCGCCGATCTCGCACAGCACGAAATCGAGGTCGTCGGTGTCCGCGCGCGCGAAGGCCTTGATCGCGTCGGTGACGTGCGGGATCACCTGCACCGTGGCGCCCAGATAGTCGCCCTTGCGCTCCTTGGCGATGATCGTCTGATAGATCCGGCCCGAGGTGACGTTGTCGCTCTGGCGGCCGGGTACGCCAGTGAAGCGCTCGTAATGGCCGAGATCGAGATCGGTCTCCGCCCCGTCGTCGGTCACGAAGACCTCGCCATGCTGGTAGGGCGACATCGTGCCGGGATCGACGTTCAGATAGGGATCGAACTTGCGGATGCGGACCCGATAGCCACGCGCCTGGAGGAGAGCGGCGAGCGATGCCGCCATGAGACCCTTGCCGAGCGAGGAGACCACGCCGCCGGTGATGAAGATGAACCGCGCCATGGGAGTCGGGCCTTAACGGAGCGAATCGAGAAAGGGCAAGACGTAGGACTCCTGCAAACGCGCACAAAGAAACGCCCGTGCCGGGCGGCACGGGCGATGAAACGTCTGAAATCAGTGACTTACTGCGGCGTTGCGCCGTTTGAGGCGGGAGCCGCCGGGGCCGGGATATTCACGGTCGGGATGGCGGGCTTGGTCGCCGCCGGCGCCGGCGTCGTCGTGGCGGGCGCGGTGGTCGCCGGCTTGCGCGCCAGCGAGAAGTTGCCGCTGCCGATGTCGCCGATCGCCTTGTCGGCCTTCGACGTGTCGATCTTGCGGATTTCCGGCGCGGGAGCCGCCTTGCGCATCGCCTCCGCCTGGGCGCGCAGCTTGTCGGCCTGATCCTTGGCGTTCGGCGCCTGCGGGGTCGTGCCCGGAAGACCGGCGGCGGCGGGCTGGAGCGCCTGCTGGGTGGCGGCGTCGGGCGCCGGCGCGACCGGCTGCTGGCCCGCCATCGGGATGCCCGAGATCGGCGAACCGGTCTGGCCCGGCGCGGTGATCGGACCGATCGGGCCCTGGGTCGGCGCACTGGCGTCGATCTTGGTGGTGCCGTCGCGGCGCGAGGCGAGCGCCGCGATCACGAAAGCCATGATCACGAACACAGTCGCGAGGATCGCGGTCGCACGGCTCAGGAAATCGGCCGCGCCGCGCGCGGTCATCAGGCCCGAGGGGCCGCCACCGACGCCGAGTCCGCCGCCTTCCGACTTCTGCATCAGGATCACGCCGACGAGCAGCGCCGCGATGATGGCGGGATGACGAGCAGGAAGGAATCATCGG